>NZ_JBYNRN010000018.1:0-18014 GCF_057785155.1 Paenisporosarcina sp. | reverse complement strand
AAGGGGATAATAATTGAACAGATTGAGGAAAATGAAATAAATAGACAATCGATGGAACGCCGTGTGCGATGAAAGTTGCACGCACGGTGTGGAGCAGGGGAAAAGGTGGAGATGCCTTCAAAGCCTTACCTATTGCTATCGAGTGGTAACTGTCAGTACTCACCGGAAGACATTGAAGTCAGTAAACGGCTAAAAGAAGCTGGAGAGATAATGGGCATTGAGGTACTAGATTCCATTATCGTCAGTCACTCAGACGGCATTTCCTTACGAGAAAAAGGATTGATATAAATGCAAAAGGGGATTTTCCCCTTTTGTTTCCACTTTGATAAGGAGGAATCACCATGACAAGAGATTATCAGTTAAATGAGGCACAAATAAGTGTACTTCGTAGCCTTCACTTTTGGCGTAGAAATCTGTATGTAGCATCCACCCATCAAGATTTTATCGAGTGTACCAAGAGCAAAAAGCTATTTTTCATGTCTTCAAATCATGTGACCAGTTGGATATTCCCTTCGCAATTCAAAATCGAGTTATTTTTGCATCATCACAAAATACAGCCTTTGGTGACCTAAAGATTGGTGGATGACCACTATCCCCTAAGTGATAAGCCTTTACTTGGGGGATAGTGGTGTTTATTTAAAAAGGAAAATGGATATTTGTTGAATGATTCAACTTGTATTGATACACTAAATTCAACGTTGAATCATTCAACGCAAGGAGGTAGTTTAATGAAAAAAGCGACTTTGGAAATTCTGGCGAAATGCCCGAATCTTAGATTTTACGTGGAATCAAAAGAGCAACAACATGACTTAAAATCACTTAATAAAAATGAACAAGTGCTCGTAGCACTTGCTAGTTTCTTTGAATATGAAGAATCCTTTGATTTAAACCAGCTATTTAAAGAAATGGATTCCGACTGGATTGAATTTGCGATGGATCGGTTGCTCACCTATTTTTATTCCGATACTTACCTAACGAAATCACACAAACCATTAATTATTAAGAATCCAAATGATTTATTGAGTCAAAAGGGCTTTGGGGATTTGATGAATGAACATGGCGGTAATATGGATACCAAGAAAGTTCACATGCTACGTAAGAGAGGGAAACTCCCAATAGAAACGGCGTTAATTGGAGGGAAACCATATTGGCTTAAAGAAGAAATTGAGACATATATCCATGATTTACCGATAAAAAACAGATATACTAACTAGACAAATAATCAAATCCCCCTCACAATAAGAACAAACGTTCTTATTGTGAGGGGGATTATTTATGAAAACATTACCGAATCGAACCATTGCTTGTTTAGACATGCGAAGTTTCTATGCGAGCTGTGCGGCAGCAGACCTTGGATTAGATGTGATGGAAGAAGCAATCGCCATCATTGGAAACTTAGAACAAAAAGGCAGTGTGGTGCTCGCAGCATCTCCACGAATGAAAAAAGAGTTTGGAGTGAAGACAGGTACGCGGTTGTTTGAAATACCGGACCATCCAGAAATTCGTTTAATTGAACCTAAAATGCAATTTTTCGTGGATGTATCCATGGAAATCACCCGATTAATTAGTCAGTATGTCCCGAAAGAAGCCATTCACGTGTATAGCATAGATGAATGCTTTTTTGATTTGTCCGGAACCGAACGATTGTGGGGATCTTTCGATGATACCATTCGGCGTATTCAAGATGACTTGTTGAATCTATTTCAATTGCCTTCAGCAGTAGGTATTGGACCAAATATGTTGATGGCTAAATTGGCGTTGGATTTAGAGGCCAAGAAGACCGGTGTTGCAAAATGGACGTTTGAAGACATTCCACAAAAATTATGGCCTGTGAGTCCTTTAAGCGAGATGTGGGGAATTGGTCGACGAATGGAACAAAACCTAAATGGAATGGGAATTTTTAAGATTGGCGATATCGCTAATAGCGATTTGAAAACGCTTGAAGAACGCTTTGGCTTAATGGGCAATCAACTCTATCATCATGCCTGGGGAATTGATTTATCAGAACTTGGTGCACCTATAATGGAAGGGCAAGTTAGTTATGGAAAAGGGCAAATTTTGTTTCGAGATTATGTGAAAACGGAAGATATCTTTACGGTATTACTTGAAATGTGTGAAGACGTAGCGAGACGTACTCGTGAGGCAGGAAAAGTTGGAAGAACCGTTCATTTGAGTATGGGGTATAGCAAAGAAGTCTTTGGGGGAGGGTTTTCACGTTCACGCACTATGGAAGAGTCAACGAATGAAACTTTAAAAATCTATCGTTTATGCCAGAATCTTTTCTACGAATTTCACCAAGATAAGCCTGTTAGACAAATTTCTTTATCGATTACCAATTTAGAAGATGAATCGTCTATGCAGCTCAGCCTTTTTGAAGAACGCAAATGGCAGAAGCGAAAACTGGGTGAGACGATGGATCAAATTCGCAGAAAATTTGGAACCACAGCTATCTTACGGGCAGTATCTTATACAGAGCCAGGTACTGCAATTTACCGTTCGAGTTTACTTGGTGGACATAGAAAGTAAAATGGGAATATCCATTTTTAATTCTTTGATGTCTCAATTTCTTCCTAATTCTTATCGACTAATTCGTGTTAAAAAAATTAAAAGAAATCAATACCAAACTATTCACTCCAAATCACAATACTAGACACACCACTTAAATCACTATCTGGATTAATTTGGATGTGATATTCTTGATTCATTGAGATGGTTCGAAGTAATATGGGGGAAATTAAAATGGACATTCTGCAAGAATATTAGTCGTTTTTCTCAATTAGCCCTAATTTTACTAATCTTGCTCTAATTCCTCCTTCCTTTCTTTCATGTAACTTCGAGATTTGCTTTATGGACACTCTGGCATTGAAACCAGGGACTTCTTTACGTTATTTTGTTTTTGTTTTTAGTCTCATACCCACAAAAAGAGTTCTAGACTTTATGTATTATTAGAGTATTCTTCAGCTGAAATGTAAAATCCCTCAAGCCATCACAGGAATATAATTCTTATTGGGCACAAATATAGTGCTTCCATGTCGTTGGATAATGGCTTGGCGATCAAATAGTCATCAATTTGATTAGTTAATGGTATTGGTAATACTTATTTAGATTTAGGACAACCAGAGAAAGTGTTGAAAAAATGTTGATTTAGTAATTCGCAGCACTTGTGAAATTTTTTTATTTGTAAAATGAAACCATTATGGGAATTATTCCGTCTTAGGGATACTAAAAAAGGAAGTGAATAAATGGAACTAACCAATAAACAAAATGATACTTTTTCTAATTCAACAAAAGATGAATGGTTGGAAGAAATCATGATTGAATATGGTGATAGGCTAACGAAACTCTCTTTTACCTATCTTAAAGACTGGGGAAGAGCACAGGAAGTGGTTCAAGATGTATTTATCACATGTTATAAAATGCATAGTACATATCCCGATATAAAATATTTTAGGTCTTGGATATATCGTATTACTATTAACCGATGTAAGGATGTACTAAGAAGTTCATTAGTTAAAAGGGTAATTGTAAATAGTAATTTATTTAAATTTGTTAGTTCTCAGGATGCAACACTAGAAGAAAGATCAATTAAAAAAGATGAAAAGGAATTATTAACAGAAAGCATTCTTTTGTTACCGATTAAATACCGGGAAGTTGTTCTTCTGTTTTATTATGAAAACTTGTCAATACAAGAAATAGGAGAATTACTAGGAATTAATCAGAATACCATTAAAACCAGATTAAAAAGAAGCAGAGAAGTTCTGAAAAATCTTTTAGAAAGCAGTGATATAAATGAGAGATAAACTAACCGATTTGCGCACTATGATGGATAACACGGTTTTCAAAGATCAAAAATTTTCAGATCAAAACAAGAGAAATGTAAGAAACAAAATTCATAAAAAAAACGTTAAAGGTAATTTCATTCCAAATATTTTAACATTAACTTTTGTTATCGCATTTTTAGGTATTGGAGCTTATTTTATAGTTCAAGAATTAAAATTATTAGAAAATGATAAATTACACCTCGCAGAACAAACAAAGGTATTAGAAACAATTACCGATTTAAATACAAACTCAGAAGTCAAATTTGTAGAGCCCACTGAAAACACATTGTTGGTAAGTTGGGAATCAGATACTATGGATCGGGGAAACCATGATTATGATACTTTATCTCACAGTGATTTAGTTGTAGATCCTAATTCTGTTGGGATAGAACGGGGTGATGTAATTTATTTTAAGTCGCCTAAATTTACGATTCCAAGTAATCCTGATTTTAAATTACCTACACACTATATTGCAAGAGCAGTTGGTTTACCGGGTGAAACTGTTGAGATAAAAAACGGGCAAGTTTTTATTGATGGAAAAAAGTTAGATACTTTCTATTCTAAAGCTTTAATCACTGGTATGGACGAAGATGAATATTTTGAAAAGGTAAGTTCTGAAAACATCGTAGATGAAGAAGCAATTAAACAATATTTTGCCACATCAATGGACCCAGTTAAAGTTGAAGAGGACACCATATTTGTTTTAGTAGATAATTGGTCTAGGGGCGTTGACAGTAAAGATTTTGGTGTCATATTGTTTGAAAGTATCGAAGGTAAGGTCTTAGGTTATAAAAAATAGAGTCTTGGGTTGATTTATAACATGGTAAAACAGAAGAGGTGAGGAAGAAAGTGTGGAATTTCTTATATTCAATAATTATTTCTATGTTCTTTTTATTGTTAAATTACTATTTGTCACTTACATTTGAAATAAAAGAAGAATTTTTCTTTCTGATTTATGTAATAGTTGTACCTATTCTTTATATAATTAAAGATTTGCCTTTATTATTTTACAATAAAAATAAAACTTTAAAGAAAAGGTTGATTTCTTATTCAATCTCATATATTGGTACATCCATTGTGTTTACAATGTTTTATATAAAGATAAGTGGTATAGATGGTGGATATTTCAGTCTACACCTATTGAAAGAAAGTTTGTATCTATTCTTTATATCTTCTTTGGTATTTTTTGTTCCTATAGAACTAAAATACTTCTTAAATTTCCGAAATCTAAATATAAAAAATTCTTAATAGTAATATCATCGTTATCATTGTTCTGCAAAATGTTCAAAGAAATGTTGTGGACATTGAGTATGAACCTAACTTACTGAAAGTTATTAAAAAGATAAAAAATGGGATTTTAAATAACAGTAATTTATTGTTTTTTGATGATTTAAAAAAGCCTTTCCTTAGTCTCTTTTTACAATGGTAATGGATGATAAGGAATGGGGGATTAGTTAATTACAGAAAGTACCCTTGATGAAATAACAGTAAATAATTAATAATGATTTTTAGCCCCTCTAATAACCTTTTGAAAAATGAAATCCCAGTAAACAAATGTTTATTAGGATTTCATTTTTTTGTATTAAACTTCTTCGTGCTTTTCAGTTGGCCGAGGTAGATCGTCTTCACCTGCCCAATTTGCTTGATTTGGAGCATTCAATAATACCGTACCAAGTATTATTAATAACAATATTTTTTTCTTCATTATAAATCCTCCCATTTGTTTATCGATTTTAGCCTGAATAAGTAATCACTTGCCTTTTTGTAATGTATACCAGCATTTTTAAAACTGTTTAAATCAAAAAAAAGATTGGCTAATAATAAAGAATATTTATGACAGTGACGATAATCTTTTTTATTGTCAAAGTATTTAATTGCATTCGGCAGTGTTTCCATAAGTGCTTTAACATCCGTATTTATGTATAGATAGATGCAAAAGTGATAGTAAAAATGTTGTTCATCTTTAAATCTAGAATTTTGAAATTCATGGATTCCTTTATTGCACCACTCAATTACTTTTGTTCCATTTTCTTTTTTTGAATATTCTTGGATCAGAGATAATAAAGGTATCAGAAAACTTTCTTTCCCCTTTTTATATTTCATACTCAACTTGTAATTTTCAATTGCTCTTTTTGAATCACCTTGTAAAGAATAAACATTACCTAAGTTTTGGTGAATCTTACCTAATGCTCCGGTTAATTTTAATTCTATTGCTAATTGTTGTGCTAACTTTAAATTTTCTTCCGCTTGGAGGTATAAGTGATTTCTTTTCTGCGCAATTGCCAAAATTATATAGGAATCAATCGCTCTCTCAAAAAAAAGATTATCTTTATAATATTTCAGAGATTCCATGGCAAAATCTATTGCATTTAAGTTTTGGTTATTAGATAGATAGGCTAAACTGAGCACATTATTAAAATCGGCCGTTTCCCAGTTGTCAAAAGGAAACTTATTAAGTAAATCCAAATTTGATACTAGATAAGTTAAAGCATCTTCATAATTACCATTTAACTGGTGATAGATACCGTAATTTAAATTATATAAAAATATGTGATAGACATTTAATTTAGGTACCAAAGGTTCTAAGGTAGTTAATAAAGGTTGAACACGTTCATAAGAAATACCGGTTATTAAAATAAATCTTAATTGGATTAGCTTAAATGTAATAAAGTTACTTTCATCTTGAATATTAAATTCATTATTAATATAACCATCTATACCTTCTGTTCCCCTTTTTTTAATTCTAAAAAGTATTGATTGTTTATATGCTTTCTTAATTTCATTAACAAAGGTATTTTCTTTTTCTAAAACAACAATATTATTTTTTATATTTAACCTTTCAAGTAAAAGCAATAATGTTTCTTCACTAGGAATTGTTAATTTATTTTCTATTTTACTTAAATATGACGGAGTACAAATCCCTTTTGCTAAAGTAATTTGTTTCATTTTTTGAAACAAACGTTCCTCTTTGATTAGTAATCCTAAATTATCCACTGAACCTCCCCTCCTAATTAGTTTTTTAAACCCTTTAACAAAAATACCATAATTTAGTAAGAAATAAAATAGAGAATATAGAGAATATTTACTATATTTCATAAAAATGTCCCAATAAATAATGTTTGAATATGTAAAAAACGTAAGTCAATATTATTAGAGAAGACTACTGGCCGGTATATTCATTATTTTAGAAGCGATTCCATTTAGTAAACTATTAAGGAGGAGAAATTTATGAGAAAAATTAAAAAATCATTTTTAGTTCCCATATTTTGTATTTTGATGATGTTTACAATATTCACAACTTCTAGTTCAGCAGCAACATTTGGGACAGTAGGAAATAATACATCATGTGGTGGATCATGCAATGGTTATTACGCAAACCATTTTGCTGCACGTTTCAATGCAGTAACAGCTACTGCACCTAGTTACTATACGACTTCTTCATTTGAAGCAACCTTAACCCACTCAAACCAATATGGAGATCAATGGGCCATTTATAGACTTGCAGCATATTCACTAGGTGAAATAATTCATAGTCAATACTCAACGTCGAGCGATTTAAGAACAAATGCAAACTCATCTTATTGGCATAGAATTTATGCGACAAAAAATCTATATAAAGGTAATAATAAAGTTGAATTCACGATGGTCTATGTCCTAAAGAACTCTAATGGGACAGTGAAAGAAAGATGGTATCCAGTTAGAAGTGCATCTAATATCCAGTAAATTGATTATATAAATTATTTTAGAGGAGGACACAAAATGAAAAAAATTATAGTAATTGCTACGCTTTCATTAATATTATTTTTGGGATTCTCACATTTTTCTGATAAAGGTTTTGCAGGGAAACTTTATACGTTAGACGAACACTCCTTTGAGTTAATTCAACAAAATGAAGATGAGAACAATGTGGTTTCGATAAAATTAGACAAGAATGGGCATTTTTACAATGAAGTCATTGAGGGACCTGACACTGGTAACTTTGAACTTTGGGATGGAGAGAAATTTTACAGATATAATAGTGAATATAAAGATTTGATGATTATAGATAGCCCTGAAGAAAATGGAAAAGTTATTGCACACCCATTCTTAAGTGAGGTAATAAATGAAAAAGTCCAAAGTGATTTGAAGCAAAATAAACTAAATAAAAAAATATTTAATAATACTTATATGAAAAAAAGTGAAATTGAAGATGGCGTTCTGGTAGAAGAAGTACAATTTGATGAAAAAAATAATTATATTTCAAAGTATGTTAAAGAATTTAATGGAAAAAACATTGAAAGCCTAGAAATAACTAATCTAAAAAAATTCAACAAAGATATTACTGTTGAAGATTACATCAATATTGAAAATCTTGTATCAAATGGCGCAACTATTTCAGAAAATAAAAACCAATAACCTTCCAGAGGAGTCATTAATATGAAGAAGTTAATATCTGTCATGCTAGTTATCTCATGTATAAGTTTAATATTTATTGTATTCTCCTCCAACTCTAGTGCAGCAGCTAAATATAAAAATTTTAAAAACATTGCCGTGGTTGAAAAAGAAAATGAGATAGAAATTAGTTGGGAAGAGAGAGAAGAAATCGATTATTATCTTGTAACTGATGAATCTGGAAAAGTTTTATATAAAGGTAAAGAAAATAGATATAAAATTAAAACCGAGAATAGTGCAGATGTCTATAATGTTTTTTTAAGTGGATATAGTAAAGGATTATTTAATGAACATTCCTTGTTATATAAAACAAATATAGTAGCTTATTCTCATGTTGAAAAAAAGGGGTTTAATAACGTTGTCGTTGCTTCTAACCAAGTCGAACTTACATGGGAAAAAATGAGTGGTGCTTCTGTATACTCAATTTATAAAGATGAAGTACTAATAGAAACCACAACAGATTCTACTTTTATTGATAATAATATTAATTCTTTAAAAGAATCTACTTATAGTGTTGTTTTTACTGTAAGTTCTAAGAAGCAAGATAGTTCTGTAAAAGAGGATGTGGAAGCTAAGCAATACTCATATATCATTAGTGTCAATCCAAGCTTAATTGATAATGAAAGCCTCATTCAACCAATGTTAATATCAGACGGTGGAGATTCAACAAAATTTAGATTTATGTCCTTTATTCAATCCAGTTCGACAAGTTTATCTATTTTAGGAAGTTCCTGGGGATTTGATACGTATTCTGGGGATAATAGATCTTTTGGATATAGTTATGGAGATAATCGGACTACGACACCTAAATATAGAACAATGCAAGAAGTAGATATTCTTTTTTCAGATAGAAGGGCGACGTACTACGAAAATGTAGGTACAACACATAGATATGACGATTCAACCGGAGCTTTAAAATGTACAGCAAGAGCTTCATTGGGGAATACTTCTTTTGCAAATTACTTGTGGTCATCTACATCTGTAGGCTTTAACATATATCTCTCATCTTCCAATCCTTGTGAAACTGCTGCTCCACCTATTGATGCAATAGGTACTGTAAAACTTTATAAGAGTTCTGGAGCCGTAGTAGGTACAACATATCTTTATTTAGAACACGATGGTTTTCCTGCATATGAAGTTTATCGCAAAACGGGTTCTCTAGCTTCTAGAACAATTTATACTTATAATCCTTCTACTACAGGAGGAACTGCACTAAAATTATTTGCGCCTTTAGATAGGGCGGTTGAAGTAACAAACTAGTACTTTCTTTATTAAACCGAAATTGAGCAATTTGTTGAGCGTATAGAAGAAGGGGACGCAGTAACAGAAGTATGATGAAAAAGAAAAGAGGCTGACTCAAAAAGTTCGTCATTCGACGCAATTTTTTGAGTCAGCCTCTTTTTCTGATGTTCAGTTTTTCTAAATGTGGAAAACAAAGAACCGACAAGTTAGATCTGTCGGTTCTTTGTTTATTCTTATAGTTCCCAAAGTTCATTTGCTTTTAGCAGTTTATCTAAGGTGGTACATGCCTCCCACTGGCGGTCGCAGTCCCTATCATACTCAGTAGCTTAACACCTGCGGAAACATACACCGCAACCACGATTCCTGTGGCAGCAGTCGCTGAGTCCACTCCCTTAGCAGAAGCGAAAAGGCTTGGAGCATGATTATGAACGCAGGTTTAGGCTACGTATTAATTCAAATGTCTCCATTGTTCTTGAACATGCTCAGAACGATTGGAGAAGCTGTTTGAGAAGATCCGTACAAAATAAAAACCCCCTCTCTGTATTTAAACAGGAGGGGGTTTTTTTAAGCTCAAAGGCTCAAAATGATCATGCTTTCGCATGTTAGACTCAAAGGTCCAAAAATATAGTTGGTACTTTTTGTAACGCGTTGTTACTTTAAATCCATTTTACCATGCTTTTCCCTAGGTTGTCAAAACAAAAGTTACGTTACATTTTTATTTTGCCTCTTCTAATTCTGCAATGCGGCTCTTTAACGCTGCGATCTCATCGTCTCTCTTAGAAATATCTATGTCTTTAGCAGAAACTTCCGCCTCTTTCAAAGCAAGCTCGTTTGCTAATGTTTGCGTTTGCAAACTGGCGATTATAGCGTCTTTAGCATCAACTTCTTGGCTTAACCCTACAATTTCTAAAGCTAAGGCGTCGATCTCATCATTCAGCTTTTCTATTTCTTCTAGCAACTTATCATATGTATATTCAGCCAATTGCTTCATGATAACTTCGTCTATTTCTTTTAACTTGGCTGGACTAGTCACTCTTCCATGTTTTACAAGAATTCTTCGTTTAGAGATATATCTCAATTGCTCCACCTTTATACCGCTGTTATTTTTAACTCCCCCTTGGTTAGTAACATTTTTATCTAAGTTCACGTGAGTATCAACCCCATCGCTGTAACATGATGAAGACATTGGAGCAATAACCACGCCATAAGTATGGTTTACCAGTACGATGGCGGGATGTTCATATGTTAGCTCTTCACCGAAGTGACCAAATAGATCCACAAAAATTATATCTCCCTTTGTGAAGGTCCAGTGAGTCAAAGGAGCACTTAAGGTACCTGCCTTATCTTGTATATATAAATCCAATCCAAGTAGCCAGTTGATTCCATCTTCCAACTGCCATCGACGGACTTTATCATCTAATTTTCTAACCTGCCCAATAAGATCGACAATAAATTGAGGATCACGATCAACCCGTTTACCATCGCTGGGTTTCCTCCTGGTTGTCTGATTGTATCTGATTTGCGATTTGTAGTAAGATTTGGAACGCATTTCGAATTCTTCCTTTCGTAGCAGTTGCTACCAAATTTTATTACGACTTCTTAAATAATCGACTCCATAAGGATGTTTTCTCTTCTTTTGGAGCTATCAATGTTTTTTTGCTCTTCGATGGCCAATTGTTCATCTCGTTGCTGCTGTAAATCAGTTTGAAGTTGTTCGATGCTATGAGGGAGCATTCGAACCCGTTCTTTTTGAGCAGCATTTTGGCGTTCGAGTTGCTCTTGGAGAGCTTGAATAACCTCATATTGTTTCTCGATTAACTCACGCATGCCAATCATCTCTTGAATTACAGGCGTCATATCGTTGTTATGACGCTCTTCGGCGTTTTGTAACGCTTCATATGTCGTGTCAAGTTCCGTTACATCGTTACCTTTCGACCACACATCTTTTTCATTGTACCAACGCTGACCTTGTGCATTGCGGGAGAACTCATATCCGAACTTTTCTAAAAGCAGAGAATACTTACGTAATGTCGATTCTTTCACGTTTAATAAGCTGGCGATATCTGCCGGACTGTATACCATGATCTCACCTCTGAATCGCGTATATGCTTTTTCTTTAATCATAGACAAGTATTGACAATAGGGGAAGGGGCCACAAACTTTCAAGCTGTAGATTCAATCCCTCTTTTTATTGTTTCTTTTCTGACCATCTCCCGTGACTATATCATAAAAAATGGAAATCTTATTCAGTGATTTTATAGTTGGATACCGTCAACAATCGTTCTCATATTAAGAATAGATGCATGAATCATAGAAATCCATCTCCCTACTTTTGAGCACAATCATATTCTTATTCACCTAAATCAAAAAAAGGACCAGTAATTCTAATCTGGTCCTCTTACTATATATTACTCTTAAAAAACTAGTATTTTCTTGAATTCTTTAATTAATAATTGCTCTCGTTTTTCAATAAACACAGGAAAGTCATTAATCCTAAATGAAACATTTGGAATATAATGTTTCTTAGAATATTCCGCCTTTGCTGTCGGGGATGAATATGTCTTATTTAGCCAAGCCTCGAAACCCGTATTTGATTTTTGGATATTTGGAATGCCTTCAAGGAGTTGAAGGTTAGCAATACAATTCATATTTTCTGAATATAAGTTTATTTCTGATTCTTGAATACCTAATTTTATTAGTTCTTTTTTCTTAAATAAGCTTTTCGCAAAAATATGATCTAAATGGAATTTATTTCGAAAATCAAGTGTTGGATAGAGCATGGATAAAACTGCAAAAGTATGGCTTTGCCCGTAGTTATAAGTTAATAAATTATTCAATTCATCTTGGTCAAAGGTAAATGTCTTAGTAGTTCCTTTAAAGGTTTCGACAATTATTTTTAATGGGAAACCATTTGAATTTTCTTTAATAACACGTCTTAAAGGACGTAATACATTATCTGGTGCACCGCCAAATGTCTTTTTCAACAATGCAATTGATAGCCATTTTTTTATTAACTGACGATCTCCCTCAAAGTTATTTAATAAAGTGTAATTTTTCGGTATTCCTATTTGACGTAAATAATAAGCAATGGGTATTACAGCATTCTTAGAAGTCAAAGTATCTTCTGAATATCCAAAAGTCGCAATCAACTCTACAGCTAATCGGATTGAATCCTTAATATTGTCCCATTCATTTTCAATTTTTTGCATTGTATTGGCATTAAAATTATCAACTTTAAATGCAATATCACTAAAATCAGATAGAACAAGGCATGACTTCAAAACAAAATCTTTATTAAAGAAAAATCCGTCTCCAATTTGATTGATTTCGTCGACAAAGGAAGTAATTTCCTTTCGCGCATCCTTATTTTTCCATTGCGCTGTTGCTATGGACAATAAGAGATCAGAGTAACTTAATTGCGTTCCACCACTATTTACTCGAATGAAAATATTAAGTACCTTTTCCAGCTCTTGATCCTTCTCTAAATAATAATTGATACTAGGTGTTTGGTTAATAGCTTCAAATAATTTAAATAAGGTTTTGTTCGCAAAACTTGATTGCTCTACTGGCAGTGTGAGTAAATTTTTCTCAAGTAAATATGTATTTACGTCCATAAATTCTTTAAACGTTAATATATCTGCCACTTTGAACCAATGTGCGACCTTTTGAATATTATCGTCTAATGCTTCGTCATTTGTTAAAAAGCAAAAATCATATACAAAATCAAACTCTTCTGAAGGTGCTAGTAAATCTAAATATAAAAAACGCTCAGGGTATGCGGTGGGATTACTACGACGGAGACGAGGAATTTTATATGCATAACTCCCTTTTAATCCGATATACATTGAAGTTAAACGTTGCTGACCATCCAAAATTGCTACAAGATCTTCTGTGCCGTCAATACTAGCTGCAGGATTATGATGATTTTTCATTTCGTGATAGTTACGAATAAACTCATAAAATTGGAATTTTTTACTATTTGATTTCACCACGTGCCAAAAAAGAAATGATCCTACAGGATATCCTTGCATTAAAGAATCAAACAATCGCTCAATTTGATCAGTACCCCAGACAAACTCACGCTGAATTGCAGGCAACACATACTTTTTTCTATGAATATTTTCAATCACTTCACGAATTGTTAAAGGTGTCTGAAACGCCATATCTATCTTCTCCCCATCTCTGTTTATGTAACTATGAGAAATTACTCAATTAGTTTAAGTGTTCTATAATTCATTATATATTAACATAAAAATCCAATTTACTTATTTTGTTACTGAAATATTTTTATGCATGTTCCAAAACTCGTCCATTTCTAAACATGACACTAATGGTTCTTAAAGATATCAATTTAAATCTATTATCAAACTGACCATTATTCTATGTTCATTTACCTATATTTGTCTTACTTAAGTTACAATAAATCAAAAAATTCCTTAAAATAATTAACCTATAAATAAGAAGTTAGATTAAAACAGTTGCAGCCGCATTTAGCAAATTATTTGCTAAGATGCAGCTGCAATATTAAATGTTACTCTATAAATACCACAATATATGGAGGGGAAAGTAGTATGAGGGAATTAGAATTTGAAAGATTTTTAGTGGAAAGTGTAGTTATTCACAGTAAGGAAAAAGCTGTAATTTCACGAGTTGCAAAAGCTTTAAAGGTAGAAAGGGATCTAAAAGTAAATTTAGATAATATTGTAGGTAATGATGAAGAAACATATAAGCTTTTACTACGTATCCGCGAACAGATGAATGAATTAAATGGAGTATATCAGAATTCAGTACGAAAATATTATTTGTTCGTAAACAACAGACAGTTTCCAAGGTTAAAAATTTACGAAAAGAATAAAACAAAGAATAACTGAGCTAATGGAATATCAGTTGTTTGAAATAAGCAGTTCGTAAAACTAGAATATCTATTTATGAGCGTTCTCTTTTAAAGCCACACTTTACTAACTCTTGTGGGTAACAAGAAACAGCTACCCTCATAGGATAGCTTCTTTCTTGTTCCTTATTTAACTAGACTGCCCGTTAGTGAAAAAAATATATTTTCACCATACAAATTTAGATGATATGACCATAAACTTCAGTTGTTCCTGTACAGACACTCATTCGCAAATTGTTATAAATCGGCCAACGATGAAAATGTTCTTTCGTTCATTTATTTTGCCTCAAAATTCTAGGAATTTACTCACCTACCATACCGTCCCCATCATTATCTTGCATATATGCGTATAACCAATGGTCACTCATTATAGGCATACTGAAACCTGCTGTTTTTGCTTCTTTAATCGTCACCTGCCCATTACCATTTGTATCAACACTAGAAATATCACCGTTTGTGTTTGAACTAGTTGAATCAGAAGGCTCACTACTCGTTAAACCGAGAGATGCATTTACTTCGTCAGGGTTCACATTGTCAAATGTATCAACGATCTCGTTACCCATTAATGTATAGGTATACTGATAACTTGAAGGAATCTGCGTTTCCGTATTCGGATATGTGATAATTGCTTCAAAATTAGTAGCTCCACCTGTGCTACGAATCACGTCTTCCATATAAGCTTGATCGCCATGTCGGTTGAGTGTACTATCTTGTGGGGCAATATTATAAGCATTCGATACCCCTCCGAGAGAATCAGCAATGATATGTCCCTCATCTAAACCGTCACTTTCGACGCCAGGAACCTTTGCCTCATCAGCATAGTATCTGCCAGACGATACTACAGGTTCGTTACTGTCATCTTGTATAATGATTTCGTCAGAAATGACACGTACTAGTTGCCCGTGTTCATTAGTAAATGCCCAATATTCACGGTCACCGTAACCAATGTCAACGACGACGTTAGGTTCACGATATCCAGACAAATCACCACCATCAACTTCAATAAGTTTGTATCCTGAGAACCGTTCATTATTTGGTTGGGTTGGTGTTTCTTTTACTATTGGTTTATCAACAACCGTAGTGACAGTTTCTTCTTCTTTTTCATTATTTTTAGTTGTTTCAGCTGCGGTTACTTCTTGTGGTTCTGTTTCTACATCTGCAATGGATGTATCTTCTAAATTGGTACAACCAACCAAAAAGATGGTCGTTAAAAGTAAGAATAAATAGTTCATTTTCTTTTTCATTTTAGGACTCTCCTATAATAGTTTCAATAAGAAAAAGGCTTTACCCCTTCTTAAAGTAAAGCACCCGTTAGTTAAATAACACTCACGTTTTTGGTTACATTAACCAGATAATAAAATGAACATACCAAAAGTGATAATAACTAAACCGAATAATATCAAAACTACTCTTATTATCCAAAACGGGACATATTTAAATAATAAAGATAGCAAAAATAATACAAGCGTTTCTACTACTCCAGCACCGTAGACAGCATTACCATTTATATATTCATTCTTTTTATGCTTAATTTTATTAAGTTTAAACCCCTGAATAATAACAATGGTGCCGATTAAAATAATAATTGATACTCCAATATACATCCAATTCATCTTATCACCTACTCATTTACTTCTTTCTTATTTCCAAAAATAGCTAACCACATCACAAACAAACCAAGTAAAATTAAAAAGATTAAAAATAGGACTACCCATCCTTTTACCATCATTCCTACGACATTTGTAGTTCAAACAAGCTTCATATTCACGCGGTAAATTAATCCTTTTATACAACTAACCTGCCGCGTTAGTTCAACAAGCAAAAGGCTTTACCTCTACTTGAAGTAAAGCGCCCGTTAGTGGAATATGGAATCTGCCAGTGAATGGCTTCTTATTAGAACTCAGAAACCCTCCACTATGAATTTTTCAGACTTGAAATTACCAGGTTCCCAAACATTTGTATATCTTTAATATAATCGAAACCTAAGTTCTCGGATGCATTTAAACTATTGGACATTCTAACAGCCACAGCATTATATTCGGGAATAACAGTACAGGAACAGCCGGATGCTCCAAGGATTTGATAAGAACCATCTGGTAATTCTGAACCTAATTCATTGTAAGTAACAGACACATCTCCATCCTTAACCCACCATAAAAACCCGAACTTTGGAAGTTGATGGGGAAAAGAATTAGGACTTTGAACAGAAGTAGTTAGTTCAAATATCTCTTGTGGAAGTATTGATTTACCTTCAAATACCCCTTTGTTTAAATGTAAATTTCCCCAATATGCTAATTCTTCGGTACTTATATATAGATTTCTTTCATCACCTAAATTTGAACCTATTCTCAATGTAGGATAACTCTTAGACGAATCTATATCACAAACTAAATTGTTGTTTCCTTCAGTAACCCACCCAGTGTTTGACCAATGTAAAGGCTTAAACACTTTCTTTAAGAGGATGTCGTTTACTGTTTTGCCAGTAGCTTTGTATAAGATTTTTGCCAATATTTCTGGTTTCTTTCCCTCAATATCAGTTCCTAAATCAAAGGCACGATAAACTTTACTATTTTCAAATTTCAGACCAGTACACCTTGTTAATAGATGTCTAATCGTTGTCTCTCCAAGAGTTTCTTTATTATATTCATTTAAATATTTACTTAAATTATCATCCAAGCTTAATAAACCTTCATTTATAGCTATTGCAATTGCGAGTCCAACATAAGTAACTCTAACCGAATAAACATTGAATCTCGAATCATAATTTATCTTTTTTGCCCCTTGCTCAAAATGATGCTCCCCCGAGTACCATTCGTGTACTATTTTATTATCTTTCATAATAACCACAGCAGAAGCTGATGCTTTTATATTTCTTTGTACTTTTTCAGTATATATAGTGAGTTCTTTAAAAGCATCTTTCTTTAAAGTCTTATTCATCCATTAACCCACCCTTTCTTTAGATATAAGTTCTCTTGTTATTCCACTAACCTGCTCCGTTAGTGCAATAAGGAATTAGGCTTTACTTCTTACTAAAGCACCCGTTAATTGAAGAAGGAAATTAATATAAGAGTAACTATTTCAACTTTGAATTGGTTATCAGATAAAAATTTCATTTCGCAAATAAATTTATGGAGGATACAAATAGATTCCAAACTATATGAAGAATAATCGGTACTGATAATCTATTTGTAAGATAATAACTATAAGAAATGACCATTGATAGCCAGAAAAGGTTTGGAAAACTTAATAAAGACATATGCCACCCTGCGAAAAGTAGTGATGTGAAAAGAATGCTTACTAAAATATTGAATTTCTTAGAAAATATGTTAAAAATAATCTTTCTGAATATTAACTCTTCTAATATAGGGGCAATAAGAACCATTGGAATTATCAGAATTGGGAACGCCTTTAAAGTATTAATAGTATTACTTTCAGTGGACGTGTCAAAAAATGTGCTTACTAATGAAATGATTATAGTCCCAACTAAAGTTATAAAAAATCCCAAGCAAATCACTAATAAAGATTTTTTAACTGTAGACTTATCTTTTTCAAAAACTTTTACTTTTAAATCTTCTTTTAAAAGATAGACAACGGGTATTAATAAAGTTGGGAAAAGTATGAAATTTAGG
>NZ_JBYNRN010000017.1:0-72632 GCF_057785155.1 Paenisporosarcina sp. | reverse complement strand
TCAGAACCACTATCAATTTAATAATAAATTTTACAAGGCTCAGCCTTTTTTAAAAAAGTATTTTACTGGGTCTGCTTTAATTTGGTCTTTTATGGTTTTAATTTTCATGGGAGTTCAATAAGAAAAAAGGCTTTACTCCTTCTTGAAGTAAAGCTCCCGTTAATTAAACAAATTCCCCTTTTAAAAAATCCATTCAAAAAACTTTGCAAGAAGGAAGAATAGCACGCCAACAATTAATGCTCCAAATAAAAAATAGCAAATACTCTTAACAATATCGGATATCGCTCCAACGAAATCATTTATAAACTTAGTCATTTTCCATCATTCCTTAATGTTTTTCGTTTCTGATCTCGTTCTCTTTATGTTTATTATTGTACAAAACGGAAAATAGGTTAATGACTACTATAATCAGAGAACCCGTTAATACTCCGAATATCGAATACATATTACCAGGATCTACGATTGTAGCCCCTATAATTCCTCCAATAGCAATTAAGAAAGCATACCCGCTATATTTCCACTTAGATTTTAAAATTTTATTCATAATTCATTACTCCAATCCTATTACGGAGTATAACGATAGATTACAAATCGTTCGTTTTCATTGCTCGCATAGAGTTCAGGAACTTGAACTTCTTTCAACAGCTCAAATACCGTGTTGTTTTCGAGATATTGAATATAATCGCTTGTTGGGTAATAAAGTATGATATCCACTTGACGATTTTTTTGTTCAACAGATTGAAGGATTCGATCGATTACATTCATGAAAATTTGAATCGAAAATGGATTGAAAAAGTAAAAACGGTTATCGGTTTCTTCTATTATATATTCTTCTGCTAAGCCATTCTCGAAACGTATAAAACCCTTCATGTTTTTCCGTTTCTCCATATAACTGGATTGATTTTGAAGTGCATCCAAATACAGCTGACCACTCATTTCGACTCCGGTTACACTTGCTTTAAAATGATGGTTTACATAAAACGGGAGTCTTCCCTTCCCACAACCAAAGTCCACAACCACATCTGTTTTTTCCAATTTGTATTCTTCAAATAAAGCATCGAGGGCAACGTAAGGAGTCGCTTCATAACGATTATAATGAACCATCTGGTTACGGACTTCGTGTAAGCCTACCGTCTTTATTCCAAGATGTTGATCGTACTCAAACTCATCCATTCTAAAACCCCAGTTCTCAACTATTCTATCCTTTAATCAAACCATACAAGACGGCTAAGAAACAACTATTCCATGTACGCAGTAATTAGAGGAAAAAAATGTTATTATTGGTATAAGATATAATTTTTCTGAATTTAATATAAATAATAAAGACATTGGAGGTCATTTCTTGAATAAAGCAATCGTTCTGATATTGACTATATCGATATTAGCCCTCGTAAACTGGATTGTCTCTCTCTTTTTTGCTGCAAGTTTTATAGATACATCGATTCCATTTGCACTTGTGGCTATAGCCGTTCTTTATATTTTCACTAGCAAAGACAATACAGTTAGTCGTCATATGGATATGCAAATTCAAGGGCAAACAGGTATTAGAATGGCTGCGTCTAAACGAGTTGGTGGTCAATCACTTATCTTTATTGGTGCAGTAATCTATTTTGTCATTACCCTTGTTGCAACATTCGTTATGTATAGAGAGTATTTTATAAGTTAATTGGTACTATTAAAACCTTCGAGATCAGTACTAAACCAGTACCTAACTCGAAGGCTTTTCATTTTTTCGGAAATGTTACTCTCCAACCAAGAACAATTATTACGAGTAAAATCACCATATAAATATAAATCCCTAAAGGAATACTTAAAGCGATAAAGTGGCCAACTACAAATAGTCCTGTAATGAGAAACAGAAGCAGGTTATTTGCTGTTTGTTGCTCTTGAGCAAATTCATATGACTGCGAGAATGGATATCCTTCATTGTTAATCATCCTGTATGTGAGTATGATTTGCACGAGTGCGACTAACAAAATGATGACTATTTCAGAGATGATTCTTGGAGAGAATACCCATATGAAAACCACACTATTGATTAAAAATATAGGAATATATAGTTTTACAAAAAAAGCTTTTAACGTTGCACTATATATAGATGAGATGTATTGAATGGGTGTCGACCGATAGATCCAAGACCCTTTGTAAGTCCCAGAAAACTTCAACATATGGATGACTCCTGGAATCATCAGGTTACAAAAATAAAGAGCAAAATACGTTTTACCGGTAGATACCTCAGAAAGTGAGTACATCCTCAAATCATTAAATACAAATAGTGCCGGAAGTAAGATAGATAATCCTAAGGCAGGATACACTCTTAATTTAAATTCCCGCTCTTGAGTCATCATTTTGGAAGCGAATCGGTATAAGATTTGTTCTTCTTTCCTTCTACACATAATTTTTGAAAAGAACGAATCTATGCCAGCCCACTTCTTTTTATTTGAACCCGTCTCTGTCATTAGTTTTTGTAAATTCCGTTCAAAAGAAGGCATAACTCGACTGTATAGATAAAATGAGATTAGCGGCACACATATGGCAAGGCTTGAAAAGATAATCATAGGTGTTGAGAACTGTTGATGTAATAACATCTCAAAAGGAGCACCATACCACAAAGCTGGAATGAATAGATGCCACCAACTAAATACATATTCGACATCTATAGTGGCCAAATCAAATGAACGAAGCAGGATTTGATAGCCAATCACGATGCCCACTGATAAAAGAATTTGTACATAATTAATAATATCCTTTAACCGCTCTCCATCGAAAAAGCGCAAGACGAGCAAATATAAAATAGCGGTTAAAACAACAACAAATAAATTCACAATGATAATTTCAACTAAGAAAATAAGCGCAAATCCAATTCCTTTTGTGAATAAACCGACCGCAAACGGTATCGTCACAAATGCACTCGTGATGAAACTCATATAGATAATGACATGGATGATCTTCGCAGCATTAATGGTCTTCCTACTAATCGGTTTGGTGTTTAAAATACTTTTATCTCTCAAATCGAGAAGAACTGTCGAAAAATCTGAAATCATGGACGTCATTAGAATGAACAAAATCACGCCAAAAACTAAACTCATTTGAAACATGTAATTTTCGCCGAGTATAATAAAAGGAATCAAGATTAACCCATAAAAAGCATACAAAGCTAACGTTTTGAGATAAATACTGCCTTCTTTCTTAACTTCTCCATTAAAAATACTCGGTACGCGACGCTCATCTAACGTCAATTTTACCTGCAAAATTCTTCTCATTACTGGATAGTCAATATCCAACTTTATAAAAAAAGCCTTGAAGATATCTAAGATTCTTAACGAACGAAAATCATCCATTCGGTTGTCCTTCTTTCACCTTCTCAACAAATTTTTCGGCAATACTCTTATGTTCATTGAATCCAGTTAACTGATTAAAAATTTGCTCGAGAGATCCTTCTTTGCTTTGATTTTGCAATTCTTCAAAGGTACCGTCGGCTATTACTCTTCCCTCAGCCAACAAAATAATTCGACTACTGATTTTCTCAACAACGTCCATTATATGAGACGAATAAAATATCGTTTTCCCCTGGTTTGCAAGTTGAATCAAGATTTCTTTTATAATCATCATGGAATTGGCATCCAATCCACTCAAAGGTTCATCCCAAAACAATAAATCAGGGTCATGCAGTAAACTCGAGATAATTAATACTTTCTGCTTCATCCCTTTCGAATACGATGAAATTCGACTATGGAACACTTTCTCCATACCGAAATGATGCATTAAACTATAAGCCTTATGCTCAGCAAATTTTTGATCGAGCCCATAAAGCTCTCCCATCAATGTTAAGTACTCACTAGCTGTCAAATTGTCATAGACTTCAGCATTCTCCGGTACATAGCCGATCTTTCTTTTATATGTATAGGTTCCAGTTGAAATATCTTCACCGAAAACTTCAACCTTGCCTCTATATCCTTCCAGCAGACCAAGCATTATTTTAACAGTCGTACTCTTCCCCGCTCCATTAGGTCCGATATAACCAATGATTTCTCCTCGATGCACTTCTAAATCAATTCCATTTAGCACTTTTTTAGAGCCGTAACTCATCGTCAAATCTTTAATTGAAAGAACCTTTTCTGTTTGAACAGTCATGTTGCTCACCTCAAAATCACGTATTTATACTATTCTAACATATTGGATTTGGAATAGTTGCCATTATTTCCCTTAGTTTTTGTGGACATGAATTTGCAGTAGCTACATTATTAATTGGCACAAATGGTTAATGTTGGTATATTGGTTAAAAGGTGTTTTTTTCTAAAATATATAAGAGGATATTTGTTTGAAGGAGGAGAACATGGTGACTTTATTTAGCATGATATTTGGGTTGTCGATTATATGTTCATTTATTGCTTTGTTTTATACAGCAATTGTTCGAAGCTGGCAAAGCTTTCTAGCATTAGGGATTGCTTCCTTACCTTTTTCTTTATATTTATTTTCAGGCGAACCGCCGATACAGTATGTAGGCTCATTTTCATTCATTTGTTTTGCTATTTCTTTTGTTGTGTTTTGGAGAGGAAAGAGAAAACCAATAATTTGATTTAAGTTTTTTACTTTCGATGATTGGGGTGAGACTTTTGATAGGTAGAAAATTTTTATCTGCTATAGGATCTTGTATCGGTGTAATGATTATCTATTTCATATTGGAACCATCCGGTTTTGTCATCTTTATGGCTATGTATTTACTTCCGATTCTTTTGTTTTATGGATTACCTTCATCCATCTTGTCTGATTGGATCACCAAAAAGCTGCAAGGGTTTAATAGAGGGATTTCTGCTTTACTGATTCACCTTCTCCTTGCGGCTCTGTTCGTTGTCGTCCCAATTTTGTTATTTTCTCAATGGGAAAGAGAATTATTATTTTCCGATGTAAGAAGCTTATTAGACAATTTCTTTTTTATTACCGCAATTCTTTCATCCTTTTTATTTTGGGTTATTGATGAGTTTCTCAGATGTAATAAAACACATAGGAACTGGCATGTGTTTAAGGAGAGATTGGGTAATTTAAGAATTTAATAATGTGTATTGAATGACTAGTAATTGAGGTGAAGTATACATGAGGTTTACAGATTTAGTGAATGAAACAGGGTTTCATATTTCATTCGAACAAATCGTTGAAGTAAGAACAAGTGAAGTGAGATTAAGAATTATTGTCAATAAAAGCGTTGAACCTACTGATTTAATTATTCATCCCCATTCAGATAGCAATGTGAGGACATTACAGATAGACTTTCCAAATTATATTACCTACTCGGTTATCTATGATGATTATACGAATTGGAATGATGACCAGCAGTTTCAGGGGGAGGCATTTCGAATTTATTCCAAGTCTAATTACTTTGATTTTATTCAAAAAGAATCCAATTTAAAGGCGATAATGCCCGGTGAAAATCTGAAGCACTACTCCTTGTCTTGTATTGAACATAAGGTTGATATCATCTCCACCCATGATCCAATTATTACAGTAATAGATTGAACTTAAGAAGCTTGGAGTGTGGAGAATCTTGAAATTAAAGAAACGCTATATTATGTTCAGTGTACTAATTTTACTTGTTTTATATGTCGTTCACTTAAATGGCTACAGGCTTTCTGAAGAGTCTGCAATCCGAAATTCTTATCCCAATCAAAGTGGGGAAGTTGTATATGAAAAAGAATTTGATCCAAAGAAAGTGATCATTTGGGATACCGGGAATGGCAAGTATGTAAAATTAATAAACAAGGACTGGGGTATCCTACATCGAGTAACTGTTATTAGTGGTATTGGTGGTACAACACTGGATGGAAAAATGAAATTTAATTGGAATTCCACTTTAAAGGAAGACAAATATTATGACACATTATTTGCAGTAGAGGTTCTAGACACAAAGATAGTGAAAGTTATTATTAGTAATGAACGTAATAATGAAAAAGCTTTATCACTAGATGAAGCCAAAGAGCAATCCACTGTGTATGTTGAGATGGATGTTTTAAATGGTTATGCTGCACATTATCGTTATTTACACACCTCTGATGTTGGAGCATTTATTTTTCGCGGATTAGATTCTGAGGGCAATGTTTTGTCCATCCAATAAAAAGATAGATCTATAGCCGAATTGCTTATACATATAAAAAAGGAATCCAGTTATCAATATAATTGAATTCCTTTTTTACTTGTATTAGCACGTGTCTTTTTATTAACCAATTACATGAATAAAATTTTTAATGAAAAAAGCCGCCCAATTCGGACGGCTTTTTTTATTGCGCAAACCACGCTTGATAATAACGGCTTATCGCAACAGCATAATCGCCTCTTGTAACTTTTTGATCCGGTGAAAATACTGCTTCAATTTTTGGTTCTAAATCATATGGTCCTTGAGTGACATTGAATTTTGCATTTAATATATTTAAGTCTAAAGCTGACTGTACATAACCTTTTAAAGCTACTGGTATCAAGTTGCTATCTTTAAGAGCTACTCTCTCTCCATTGTAAAGGACTGAGACTTCTCCAGAATGAGCTTTTGCTTGTTGCTCTAAGCCTAGTGCTTGAACTAAAGAGTAAGCTAGTTCTGCTTTGTTAACTGCACCCTTGGAATTAAATTTACCTAAATTGTTAAGTTGCATCACACCTTTATTGTTTTGACTTGCGTCACGGATAGATGCTCCTTTAGCAACAACAGCTTGAACGAACTCAACATCATCTCCACTTACATCACTTAAAGTAACATTTTGATTTTGACGTATGCCTGCGCCCATAACTAGTGAACGTGCAAGTTCTTTACGTATAAGGTTTTGATTTGGTTTAAAAGTGCCATCTTGATATCCATCCATTAATCTTTCATTTACCGCCATTTGAATGGCTGAAGCAGCTGCATGACCTTCTATATCAGATAGACCAGTAAAGCCACTGACTTTTGTAAACGCTAGCGATCCTTTCACAGTTTCCGGGAATGAGACACCAACTGGGTTTTCAATCGTTCCTCTCATGCCTCGAATTTCTGCAGTCCATTGTCCTTCTTTAGGTGAATTAACCGATACGGTTCGGTCTGTACTTAAAGTAAACAATAAACTAATGCCCGAACTATACTCTGTACCATCTGGTGCGATTAATATTAAATTTATGGGATTTCCAGTTTCACCTAGTAATCCTGCTGCATTTATTTTTGCATTCAATTGAGAAACTCCAGCTTCTACATTAAACGTGTATTTATTTGAAGCAGTTACCGCAGGATTGAAAGCTATTTCAAATGGTGTTCTTTCAGTTGTTGCATCTACATTGCTATTAAAAGTTTGATTTGAATTGACGGTACTTCCATAAACGGTACCAAACATGACGCTATCAATTGCTGCGTAAGCATTTAAATAACCAGTACCTACTTCCCAGGTTTCATATCCTGGCATATTAGTTGCTGTTGCCTGTAATACTTCTTTGATATCGTCTGGTGATAATAAAGGATTGGCTTCAAGTAACAATGCAACAACACCAGCAACGTGTGGTGTAGCCATTGATGTACCGCTCATTGTCGTGTAGAAAGGAAGATGAGCTGGTGCAATCATTTCTGCGTCTTCTGCTGCACCTAAAGATGCTACTGGACCAATCACTCGGGTTGAAATAATATTGACCCCAGGTGCCGTAACAGTTGGACGATCTTCCCAAGTCCAAGTATTTCCATCCATTTCAAACGTTCCACCTACACCTTTTGTTCCTCTAGATGAAAAATCTGCAAGTGTACCATCTTTCTCTCCAGCTCCCACTGATATAACCCATGGTGCTTTGGCGTATGGATTATGAGTATTCTCACTTGGCCCCTCATTACCAGCAGCAAAAAGAACAGTGATTCCACGATCATACGCTGCTTTACTAGCTACGTTAATTGGATGATCCGGTACAAAGTCGCCTGACGAACCCCAAGAATTTGTAATCACGCGAATATTGTATTGAGACTGATGAGTAATTGCATAATCGAACCCACCAATTCCATCTAAAACGAATAATGCTGCACCAGAACCATATCCAACTAGATCAGCTCCTGGTGCGGCTCCTTCATATTTCCCACTTGAGCTTGCACCTGTTCCTCCAACTGTTCCAGCAACATGTGTACCATGCCCAGAATTCGTATCAGTGTTTGGAATGTTCTCTGTATAGGTTACAGGTAATAATTGTGAGTCAAGACTATTTAAGTTGGTACTTCCCATAACATTTTGGACAAGATTTTTTCCGAATTCATGGTCTTTATGAGTTCCATCTACACCACTGTCATTAACTACAACGCCAATACCTTTACCCGATAAAGGAAATCCATTGTTGGCTTTTTGCATATCCACATCCGTTCGTGCTTTGTCGACGCCTGTTATTTGCGTTGCATCTGCGTTTGAGTAGTTTAATTTACTATTTAAGTAAAGAGATTTTACACCATCTGATGAAGCTAATTGATTCACTTGCTCTTTTGTTGCTAGAACTCCAGCGATAGGTAACGCCTTCATTGTAACGCCAGTAGAAATTTCAAGACTTTTTAAAAGATTGATTTGTTCATTTGTTGGCGCTCCGTTCCCTTCAAAAGTGACGATCACTTGCAAAGGACCTGTTGCATTTTCAAGCGCTTCTTTCAATTTAGAATCCATTGTGACTGTTGAGGCAGCCTTCACCCCAGTAAAACTTGTTCCACTAAATAAAATGGACACAATCATTAATAAACTCATAAATCCATATAGAGATTTTTTCATTTTCCAAAACTCCTCTCAATCTATTTGCTTCTTAATCTTATTATCTGAAAATTAAATGAATTTTCATATTCCACCAAGGTTGTAAATAAGGATTTAAAAGTACTATCTTTTTGTCGTACAAAAGATATAGAGATTCTATTTTGAAACCTAAATTTTTGCACATAAAAAATCCCCCGTAAAAACTACGAGGAATTTTGAACAACAATTTATTGTGGAATTACCATCTTGAAAGCCGAATTTACAGCTTCATAGGCATTTACGTAACCAGATCCAGTTTCCCATATTTCATATCCCGGCATATTTGTCGCTGATTGCTCAATTATTTGTTTCACTTCAAGTGGTGAAAGAGAAGGATTTGCATCTAACATTAATGCAACAATACCCGCTACATGTGGTGCAGCCATTGACGTACCACTCATGGTCGTATAAAAAGGAATGTAAGCTGGAGGTATCATTTCTACATCCGCAGGGGCTCCTAAAGATGCCACTGGTGAAATTACACGTGTAGAAATAATATCTTTACCAGGGGCAGTAACGGTTGGACGATCCTCCCAGTTCCATGTTTCTCCATCTACCTCAACACTTCCACCTTTACCTTTGACTCCTCGAGATGAAAAATCAGCTAATTGTCCTTGCTTGGTACCCGCTGCTACAGTAATTACCCACGGAGCTTTTTTGTAATTTCCTGAAATCGTTGAATCTGATGGGCCCGAGTTTCCTGCAGAAAACACAGTAACAATACCACGATTATACAACGCTTTAGTTGCAACATTTATAGGATTGTATGGATCAAAATCCGTACCTGAATCACTTGTATCTCCCCATGAATTGGTGATGACTCGAATATTGTATTGACTTTGGTGAGTCAATGCATAATCAAACCCACCAATCGTATCAAGCATAGCAATCGCTGCACCTGACCCGTAACCAATTAATTGTGCTTCCGGAGCAACTCCTTCATATTCTCCGGCGGACATCGTGCCAGTTGCTCCTACAATTCCCGCTACATGTGTCCCATGACCAGAACTTGTATCCGTATTTAGAACATTTTCTAGATACGTAACAGGAAGCAGGTCACTTTGTGCATGCAAATTTATCCCACCTAGAACATTTTGGACTACATGTGATCCAAATTCTAAATCTTTATGTGTAGCATCCACTCCACTGTCGTTAATAACTACACCTATTCCCTTACCACTAACCGGCAATCCTTCGTTTGCATTTTTAAATTGATTGTCATTTCGAACACGGTCAACGCCTGTCAGTTCCGTCGCTTCTTTATTTTCATATTGCAATTTTCTATTATCATAAATTGAAAATACATGTTCGTTTGTGGCAAGTGCTTCAACTTGTGATTTTGTAGCTAAAATACCTGCAATCGGCAGTTTTTTCATAACAGATCCATTGGTAATACCAATATCTTTTAAAATACTTAAAATTTCTTCTTGTGATTTATGGTTTTTCTTAAATGTAACGATTACTTCAAAGATCTCTGTGTTTGTTTCCAGTTTATTTAATAATTTCGAATCTACTACTGCAGTTAAACTATTGGCATCACCTACCATAGGTTTTGGAGAGGTCACTAAAGCCAGAACTAACACGACTAATACAAATATTTTTCCTAATCTCAATATGATCGCCTCTTTCTCGGAATTTTCAATCTATAATTATTGTGACATTTTTCAGATAAAAACCAATTCT
This sequence comes from Paenisporosarcina sp., assembly GCF_057785155.1. Lineage (NCBI taxonomy): Bacteria > Bacillati > Bacillota > Bacilli > Caryophanales > Caryophanaceae > Paenisporosarcina > Paenisporosarcina sp. Next base: position 62,193 of record NZ_JBYNRN010000017.1, on the reverse strand, counting down.
ACGGGAGGCATATATTTAAATAATAAATGTACTATCTTGACTAATTCCAAAGTATTACGGTAAATGGACTAACTGATGTTGGACAGCATATATTACCACTTGTGAACGACTTTTTACATCTAACTTTTTGAAAATTTTACTGACATGTATCTTAACCGTTTTATCACTTATAAAGAGTGCTTGAGCAATATCTTTGTTATTCATACCTTGGACAAGACAATTAAGTACTTCCATTTCTCTTTCTGTCAAAGCACTTTTATTTTTCTCATTTACAGATGCTGGTTGATTGAAATTAAGAAATTTCTTAGTCATGGATGAATGAATGACCGATTGTCCTTTTGAAACAGAACGAATTGCATCGACAACATGTTGGGAAGGAGCATCCTTTAATAAATATCCATCAGCTCCTTCCCGGATAGCCGAGATGAAATATTCATCATGATCATACATAGTTAAGATTAAAATTTTTATTTCTGGATGATTTTTTTTGATTATTTTTGTCACTTCAATTCCATTTTTATCAGGTATATTGATATCCATTAAAATTACTTCAGGTAAATACAACTCCACCTTTTCAATAGCATCATTTCCTGAAATGGCTTCTCCTACAACTTCAATATCCGTTTCCATTCCTAAAATATTTTTTAATCCATCACGTAATACTGCATGATCATCAACTAGCATTAGTCTAATCAAACAATTCCCCCCCCTTCAATTCCCATCTTTGGTACGGTTAGTGTTATTTCCGTACCCGTTCCTTCTCTACTGTCAATCTGTAATGTTGCATGAATCCTTTCGGCTGCTTCATTCATTTGTAAAATACCAAAATGTTGTTCATTTCTAGCTTTAACCATCGCTTGAAATAAAGAAAAGCCCAGTCCCTCATCCTTAATTTTTAATAACACATGTTCTTTTTGATAGCTTAATAATATTTCTATCTTCTTTGCGCCAGAATGTTTTATGGCATTTTGTGTACTTTCTTGAAAAATATCAAACATAATCTTCTCTGCCATTGAACTAAGTTGAAATTCTTGTCCTCGTAAAGCTAATTCTATTTCTATCGCACTTTCTTTTTGTATTGCTTTTATACGAGACTCTATTGCGTACTGCAATCCGATTCTTTCAGTTGGATATGGACGGAGTTCGTATATTGAATCTCTTACTTCTCTCAAACTATGTCGCAGCTTTTCTTTACTTTCTTGTATCAGTCGAAAAGAATCTTCTGGCATCTTGGAAAATTTACGTTCTGCGGTTTCCAGCTTCATTACTGCTCCCGCAAGTGACTGAGCTACTCCATCATGGATTTCCCTAGCGATCCGATTTCTTTCTTCTAAAATGATCGCTTTTTCTTGTTCTGAAATAAGCATTTTTGTTTTTATGAGAACAGCCAATTGATTAGCAATCGTAGCTACTGGTTGAACATCTTCTTCATTGAAACTTTGAGTTCTATTTCTTCCAAAAATAAAAAGACCTACGACTTCTTCATCTAAAATGAGTGGAGCATATAATAACGTCCGAACGTTAGACTCAAAAATAGCGATAGCTGGACCTCCATTCTTTTTAGCATCATGAAAAATGGTTAACTCCTGTATAGAACTTAAGCTTTTTCTCACATCTTCCAAATTAGTTTGATATTTTTTCTGCACCCCTGAAGCAACCTTTAGTTGCCATGAATTACTTTCTTTTATCCAAAGGTTATAAGCATCAACATTAATAATTTCGGGCAAATTATTTTCTAAAAAACTCAACCATTCATCTGTTGGGATTTTCTTGTTGAGTTCAGTTGAGATATTAAACAACGTTTTTAATCTTGCTTTCTCTGTTCTTAATCTTACGATAATCGAGCTAAGTAAAGCGAATGCAACTAATGGAGAGAAAAAGAAGAAAAATGAAACTACGTCAATGTCTCCTCTGTTTTGACTGCCTAGTACAAAAAATATGTAGAGATATCCATAGGAAACGATAAAACTGATTAACTCTTGTAAGTATTTTTGTTTCCAAATTTCAAATGTGTATCGCTGAGGTCTTAAAATCAGCACTAAATCTACTATAAGATTGTTAAAAATATAGAAGGGTAGAATAATAAAAGAAAAATGTATAATACTTATACTCAATGTGGAGGTGCTATTTACTGTTATTAGTGGGAGCAAAGACTTTGCTAATAAATAAGCCATGACAAAGCTAATAACAAGTTGAGCAGGGTTAAATAGGACAATTCTTAATGGGCGTCTCTTTATGATATTTATTAATAAAACAACTAGGGCATATGCAACTATGCTATAACCTAATCCATGTATGATATAAATCGTATAAACCAACGGAAAACTTATCACAGAAAAGCCTCTCATTACTGGCATTGGATAATACTCAACAATAAAGAGAAAAATGACTAAAAATCCGAATACCAGAGGTGTTTTTAATTCACCTATCTTCAACAATCCATATTGAATAAAAAGAATGCCACCTATTATAGACGTGAACATAATGAACAATCTTGCTAATTTTTCATTTTGATGCGATGAAGCACTATGACTCATTGGTTTCCATCTCCTATACCCCATATTCATAATTTTCAGTCTCAATGATTTATAAGATTACTACATTTAAACTTTTTATTACAGAATAATGTCGGTTATGTGAAAATAGCAGGAAAAACCCAGACCAGTCGAATGAGAGTCACTGACTGATACTGGGTAAAAATCTACAATAGATTTTTTCAATCCATTATCTCAAAAGTAGGAATAGGATTCTATTCAGCAAAAGCAATAAATGATGTAATACTTAAGGATTATATTATTTTGTTTTCACTAAATTTGTTCAATGTTGTATGATGCATTATTTATAAATATGAACTTCAGAATTTAAACGAATAAATAAGTAATACCTTTGATTTGTCATCCGCGGGTTATTTTCTATAGCGAACGTTGTCTCGGTTTAATAGAATATTTAACGTAATTAATTTATGTTTATAGAAATAAAAAAACCACACAAAGAAGCACACTCATATTTCGAGTGTGCTTCTTATGTTTATTATCCAATCACATGAAAAACAAAGTTCATTAAAAATAAACCGGCAATGACATAGAGTGTTGGTGTGACTTCTTTCCATTTTCCAATCGCGACTTTCAAAATTGGATACAAAATGAAGCCAATTGCCATCCCATCCGCAATGCTATACGTAAACGGAATCATCACGACGATAAATAAAGCTGGGAAGCTCTCACTCAAATCCTTCATATCCAAGTTGCGGATATTTTGCACCATCAAGCCACCAATAATAATAAGAATCGGTGCAATTGCGCTATTTGGAATGAGTTTAATCATCGGAATAAAGAATGCAGCCCCTAAAAACAACATACCTGCTGTAATAGTGGTTAGTCCTGTACGTCCACCAGCAGCCATTCCTGCAGCACTTTCTACAGAAGCTACCGTTGGGCTTGTTCCAAAAACACCTGAAGTCATTGCGGAAATCGATGTTGCCTGGAAAGCTTTTTTGAAACGATCTGGACGATTGATAAATGTCACTTGGCCATGAACAAGACCAATGTTTTCAAATACAATGACCATCGTTAACGAGAAAACCGCAACCCAAAACGTCATAGACAATACACTTTCAAATGACAAAGCACCTAATACACTGAATGCATCCGCAGATGATAACGTGGAAGTACTTTCTTGAGAAATATCAATCAAGCCAAATAACGAAGCAATGATGGTTCCGACAACAATCGTGATCAAGAAATTCCCCGGCACATTTCGTATGAACAAAATAATAGCCACGAGAAAAGTCAAGATCGTCGCGAGTACTTGAGGTTCACCAAAGGAACCTAAAGCTAAAATCGAACTTGAACCTTTTTCGATAATTCCACCTTTTTCAAGGCCAATTAACATAAGGAATAATCCAAGTCCCACCGTAATCGCTTCTTTTAATGAATGAGGAACCGCCACACTCAGCATGCTTGAAAAACGTGTGAATGCGATAACGACAAAAATCAAACCAGATACGAAAACAACGGCTAGTGCTTCTTGCCAAGATAAGCCCATCGACTGGACCATCGTGTAAGAAAACAATGCGTTAATTCCCATTCCCGGCACGAGCAATATCGGAGCGTTGCCCCAAAATCCCATTAGCAAGCATCCAAATACAGAAGCTGCAATGGTCGCAATAATGGCTGCTTCAAGCGGCATACCTGCCTCGGACAGAATAAGAGCATTGACCGCAATAATGTAAACCACCGTAAAGAACCCGATAAGTCCCGCTATTACTTCTCTCTTAAAAGTCGTTCCGTTCTCTTGCAGACCAAAAAACTGATCGATCCAATTTAACATTTCTTCAACCTTCTATTTAATTAGCCCTCTCCCTACCCGCTCTGCCTGATTAACAGGTGAGCCATTAAGGATTTTAGTCACTTTTCGCCATACTGTCAAGTAAAAGTTCTTGAATGGGCTTTTGTGTACAACTTATAATATGGCGTTACCTCCAGTTTTATTGGCGTTCGGGTGACTTTATCTAGCGCAAACTGATAATAATTTGGCGTTCCCGTCGATTAATTTGGCGTTTGGACTCTTTTTTCTGGCGTTAGACGATTTTCCCTCAACACAAAAAGCAGTGAGACCACCGTCTCACTGCCATTATTCACCCTACTATCAAGGCAACACTGTAGCACCCATCAAATAGCGATCACATTCTCTTGCGACTTCGCGTCCTTCATTGATTGCCCAAACAATTAAACTTTGACCGCGACGCATGTCTCCAGCTGAAAAGACACCTTCGACGTTGGTTACGTATTTGCCGTATTCTGCTTTCACTGTAGAATTGGAATTCGTTTCGATGTTTAATTGTTGCAGAAGTCCTTGTTCAGGTCCACTGAATCCGATTGCGAGCAACACTAAATCGGCTGGCCAGATTTTTTCTGTTCCTGGAATTTCTTCACGAATTCGATTTCCTTCTTCGTCAATTCTTAACTTCACGTTTACGGTATGAACTTCTTTCACATGACCAAGTTCGTCTCCAACAAATCGCGTTGTTTGCACAGCATACGCTCTTGGGTCTTCGCCAAATTTACTCGCCGCTTCCTTTTGGCCGTATTCGATTCGGTGAATGACCGGATATTGTGGCCATGGGTTGCCAACGTCATCACGAATCGATCCCTTTTGATCGTAAATATCAAATTGAGTAAGACTGCGACAGTTATGACGGACTGCAGTCGCTAAACAATCGGTTCCTGTGTCACCGCCACCGATGACGATGACATCTTTTCCTTCTGCAGATAAGAACTGTCCATCTTGATGATTGGAATCTAGATAACTTTTCGTATTTGAATGAAGGAAGTCCATCGCATAATGGACGCCATTCAACTCTCTACCTTCAACAGCAACATCTCGATGAACTGTTGCACCACCACATAAAATCGACGCATCAAATTCTTGATGAAGTTGTTCAACAGAGTAGTCCTTCCCGACCTCTGTGTTAGTGACGAATTTGATTCCTTCTTGTTCTAGAAGATTCACACGACGTTGCACCATCTCGTATGGGATTTTCATTTCTGGAATACCGTAAGTAAGTAGTCCACCTACTCGGTCATTGCGTTCAAATACCGTGACCCAATGACCGGCTTTATTCAACTGGGCTGCAGCTGCTAAACCGGCAGGACCTGATCCGATTACTGCCACTTTCTTACCCGTACGTTTTTCAGGAGGCTCTGCAATGACCCACCCTTCTTCAAATCCTTTTTCAATAATAGCGCGTTCGACTGTCCGAATGGCTACAGGTGGTTCATTGATGCCTAACACGCAAGCCCCTTCACAAGGTGCAGGACAAGCGGCACCCGTGAATTCCGGGAAGTTGTTTTTTTCATGCTCCCGCTTCAGTGCTTCTTTCCATTGCCCTTGATACACAAGATCATTCCATTCGGGAATTAAGTGATTCACTGGACACCCTGTGGTTACTCGGTTGATTTCCATTCCGGTATGGCATGTTGGGACGCCACAGTCCATGCATCGTGCGCCTTGTTCTCGCACTTCTGTATCAGACATAGGCAGCGTATAATCTAGCCAATCCTTTAGTCTCTCCATTGGTGTTCTTTCAGGCTGTGTTTGTCGTGCATACTCCATAAATCCTGTTGGTTTTCCCATGTCACTCCTCCTTTCCGCTAACCTACTTTACGCCAGCTGCTTCCTTGTTACTTTCATCAAACGCAGTCATTTGTGCATCAAATACGCTTAATCCTTCATCTTGAAGGGCTTGAATTCGTGAATTTATTTTCAAATACGCTTTTGGAATGACTTTGACAAACTGTGGTGAGTATTTCTCCCAGTAAGCTAAAATCCGTTTTCCATGCGCACTATTTGTGTACTCGACGTGCTTTTCTAGCATGTTGTAAACATCTTGCAATTCACTCTCGTGTTCCATCGTTTGAAGATGAACGAGCTCTGTGTTGCATCTTGTGTGGAAGGTTCCATCTTCGTCAAACACATAGGCGATACCGCCTGACATCCCTGCAGCAAAGTTTCGACCGGTTGTTCCTAACACGACCACTTTTCCACCTGTCATGTATTCACACCCATGATCCCCTACACCTTCTACGACAACATTTGCTCCACTATTACGTACACAGAAACGTTCTCCAGCGATCCCTTGAATATAGGCTTCACCAGCTGATGCACCGTAAAACGCGACATTCCCAATAATGATGTTTTTCTCAGGCGCAAAAGTTACAACTGGGTCTGGGTGAACAATGATTTTCCCACCGGATAACCCTTTTCCAACAAAGTCATTTGAATCTCCAACTAACTTGAGTGTCATTCCTTTTGGAATAAAAGCACCAAAGCTTTGACCCGCTGAACCTTTTAACGTCAATCGAATCGTATCTTCAGGTAATCCTTTTTCACCGTAGCGTCTCGTAATTTCACTTCCAAGCATTGTGCCAGTTACACGATTTATATTGCGAATGGCGGTTGTAAATTCAACAGGTTCTTGATTTTCAATCGCCTTTCGACAATTTGGAATCAATTCCTGGAAATCGAGTGTTTTCTCTAATCCGTGATCTTGGTCAACAGTATGATAACGTCCTACCTTCGCAGGTAAATTAGGTGAATATAGCAACGCAGACAAATCGATATCTTTTGCTTTCCAGTGATCAATTGCTTGATTCACTTCAAGTGCATCTGTACGTCCAACCATTTCGTCAATCGTTCTAAAACCAAGTTGCGCCATCAGTTCTCTTGTTTCCATGGCAATAAAACGCATGAAGTTCGCAACATGCTCTGCATTCCCTGTGAACTTTTTACGGAGTTCAGGGTTTTGAGTTGCGACGCCAACTGGACAAGTATCCATATGACACACGCGCATCATAACGCAGCCTAAAACTACAAGTGGTGCGGTGGAGAATCCATATTCTTCTGCACCTAGTAGTGTCGCTAATACGACATCTCGTCCTGTCATCATTTTGCCATCTGTCTCAATGACGATTCGGTCACGCAGTCCATTTAATAACAACGTTTGGTGCGTCTCTGCTAAACCAATTTCCCACGGCAAGCCAGTATGCTTCAAACTGGTGCGTGGAGCCGCGCCAGTACCACCATCATATCCACTGATTAACACTAAGTCCGCTCGTCCTTTGGCTACCCCAGCAGCAATCGTTCCTACACCTACTGCCGACACTAGTTTCACACTAATTCGAGCTCTTGGATTCGCATTTTTCAGGTTATGAATCAGTTCTGCTAAATCTTCAATTGAATAAATATCATGATGAGGGGGCGGTGAAATTAATTCCACTCCAGGCGTTGAGCCACGAACTTCTGCAATCCATGGGTACACTTTTTTCCCTGGCAGATGACCACCTTCACCCGGTTTTGCCCCTTGTGCAACTTTGATTTGAATCTCGTCTGCATTTACTAAATAATGACTCGTCACACCAAAGCGACCAGAAGCCACTTGTTTAATCGAACTTCGTCTAGAATCACCATTCTCATCAGGTGTGAAACGGTCGATGTCTTCGCCGCCTTCACCGGTATTACTACGTCCACCTACTCGATTCATGGCAATCGCTAACGCTTCATGGGCTTCTTTTGAAATCGATCCGTATGACATTGCACCAGTTTTAAAACGCGCACAAATCGCTTCAATAGACTCAACTTCTTCAATTGGAACTGAAGGACGTTCTTTAAATTTCAATAAACCACGCAACGATTGAAGGTTTACCTTTTCATCCGTCAACATGCTTGTGTATTTCTTGAAGACCTCATAATTATTCGTGCGACAAGCGTGTTGAAGTGTATGAATGGTACTTGGATTGTATTGATGGTCCTCCCCGTTTGCACGATATTGGAACTCATCACCAGCATCCAAGGTTTTATTGCCACCACGGTTTTCTTGAAATGCCACTTCATGACGAAGAAGTGCTTCTTTTTCGATTAAGTCCATACCAATTCCGCCTAGGCGAGAAGAGGTTCTCGTGAAATATTTATCAATGACATCTCTATGAATGCCCACGGCTTCAAAAATTTGTGCACCACGATAACTTTGAATGGTGGAAATCCCCATTTTCGAAAGCACCTTAATAATGCCATCCGTAACGGAATGGATATAGTTATTTTCTGCTTGTTCGAGTGAAGGCATTGAAAGCTCGCCTTTCACCATTAACTCACGAATCGAGTCAAAAGCTAAATACGGGTTTATTCCTTCCGCACCAAAACCTAGAAGAGCTGCAAAATGATGAACTTCCCTTGGTTCACCTGATTCAAGCAATATACTTACTTTTGTGCGTGTTCCTTGGCGAATCAAGTGATGATGCAAGCCCGAAACTGCTAGTAATGCAGGTATAGCTACTTGATGTTCAGACACCCCTCTGTCCGATAAAATCAGCAAAGTGGTTCCTTCATTTACCGCTTGGTCCGCTTTTACAAAGAGTTCTTCTAATGCGTGCTCAAGCTGGCCCGGTTCTTTATTGGCAGAAAAAAGAATCGAAAATGTGGCAGTTTTAAAGCCTTCTACTTGCTGTTGGCGCAAAGATTCTAATTGTCGATTCGTTAAGATCGGTGTCTTCAGTCGAATGTGGCGACAGCTTTCTGCATTCGGGTTAACCAAATTACCTTCCGCTCCGATTGTTGTATCGACCATCGTAATAATTTTTTCTCGAATTGCATCAATGGGTGGATTCGTAACTTGCGCAAACAGTTGTTTAAAATAGTTGTATAGCAATTGAGGTTTTTTCGATAAAACGGCTAACGGAGAATCGTACCCCATCGATCCGACTGGGTCTTTCCCTTCAAGCACTAAAGGTTTGATAATCTTCGTTAGTTCTTCCCGTGTATAACCAAAAGCAAGTTGTTGTTGTAATAATGGTTCGCCAACGTAAACATGTGACTGTTCACTCGCTTCAGGTAAGTCTTCGAGATTGGTCATATTCTTCAGCCACTCTTTATAGGGCTGCTCTGAAGCAATTTGCAGTTTAACTTCTTCGTCTGGAATAATCGTCCCTTTTTCTAGGTCGACTAAAAGAATTTTTCCTGGTGCTAATCGTTCCTTGTATTCAATATCGTCCGCGAAAATATCCAATGCCCCAACTTCTGAACCTAGGACAATCATGCCACTTTTCGTAACGTAATAACGCGCGGGTCTTAAACCATTGCGGTCAAGTGTGGCAGCGATTTGTTTCCCATTTGTAAACACCAATGCAGCTGGTCCATCCCAAGGCTCCATCAATGTACTGTGGTACTCATAAAAATCACGTTTTTCTTCAATAATTGTCTGATCATTTGCCCAAGGTTCGGGTACCATCATCATCGCTGTATGAGCGATTGAACGCCCCGACAAGTGTAGGAATTCAAAACAATTATCAAACATGGAAGAATCACTACCATCCGCATCAATGACCGGCAAAACCTTTTGTAAATCTTCTTGATTGAAAAATTCCGATTCTGTCATTTGTTCACGTGCTCGCATCCAATTCACATTGCCACGTAATGTATTAAATTCTCCATTATGAATGGTGTAACGGTTTGGATGTGCGCGCTTCCAACTTGGGAAGGTATTGGTGCTGAATCGAGAATGTACGAGTGCTAATGCAGATTTGAAATCTGGATGATTTAAGTCGATGAAAAAGGAATCTAGTTGTTCGGGGATAAGCATGCCTTTATAGACAATGGTTTGGGTTGATAAACTGCAGATGTATACGTCTTCGTATCCTTTAAACGCGGCCATTTCGCGCTCAATGCGTTTACGGATAATATATAATTTTCGTTCAAACGCCAGTTGATCTTGGCAATCTGAAGACATTTGTATGAATACTTGTCTAATCGTAGGTTTTGTTTTCGTTGCTACTTTTCCAACAAACGAATCATTGATGGGCACTGGTCGCCATCCAAGAAATGCTTGACCTTCTTCGGCAATAATTCGCTCGAAAATTTCTTTACTCTTCATACGAATCTCGTGATCTTTTGGTAGAAACACCATGCCGACCGCATATTCGCCTTCTCTTGGTAAAATAATATCTTCTTTTTCACATTGTTTTTGGAAGAAGCGATGAGGAATTTGCGTTAAAATACCCGCTCCATCTCCTGTACTTGTATCTGCGGATTGACCTCCGCGATGTTCCATATTACAGAGGATGGTTACTGCATGTTGAACGATACTATGTGTTTTTCTGCCATTAATGTTTGCAATCATGCCAATTCCACATGCCTCATGTTCTTGCTCTGGGTCATACAATCCTTGCGGAACTGGATATCCAGTCTTTATCATGACATCGCCCCTCTCTCTTTATCTTTGAAAGATTTCTCTATAGATATCGAACAAGTATATCACAAAATCACCGTTCACATAAAATTCTGACAACAAATAATGTGCATTTTTATTAATTTTAATGAATGAAAACGCTATCAACGTTGATTAATTAAGGAATCTCTTTTAAATAAAAAACGTTGAAAATGCTCATGAAAACAAGGATTAAGTTAAGCCATCCATACGAGGATCAATAATAAATACTCACAGTTTATGCAATGTCTTATTTCGATATGCTTCGAATTTCCATTGTTTTCTCTTAATCATTTCTCTATTAATAAGAAGTGGCTGATTTCCGTTTTAGACGGACGCGTTCCGCGGGCATGTCTTCAGTCTCCTCGTCGCTTCGCACTGCGAGGCCTTCAGCTCATGCACCTGCCGCTTCGCTTTCGGTGCAGAAAACATCTGCTATTCCCGCAGGAGTCGCCGTCTTCCACTTCAATCCTTCACCTATAGGAAGTAGAAATTCACTAAAAATGTATAATTAGGGGGAAGATATTAACGGATTTTTTTTTGAAGTACAAACATCTAATAAAACTTGCTTATAGCATTTAACTCATTTTGATTCGTAAATATCTTACAAAGTAAGTTAGCACAAAAAAGGCTTGGAGACATATTGCTCCACGCCTTTTACTTATAGGACAATGTTGAACTAGTCGAGTAGAAGGGAACCTCTCTACCTTACGGTAGATTGTGTTCCTCCCCCTCACAGAACCGTGCTTGCGCTATTTACGCACACGGCTCCTCCAAATCATCATTCACACTGATTCTGCTATCCTCAATAGTTTAGTTTACATTTATTATCTCTACCGCTGTGTGTAGTAAATGTGTCCCTAGTGAGGGTGATCACTTGGTAGCAGCCTTTCCTCCATCGGCATTACCCAACTTCATTGGTACTACGCTGCTATCCGACTCCCTACAACGGCATTTGGTTTCCTTGCTTATTATCGCTTGTAAACCATACTCTTCTAAAAAAAAAGAAAAGACCGGTAGGGTCTCCCGAGTTGCCGTATCATACCAATGTGTGACGTGCCAAGGTCTCTGACCCCAGAGAGGTTTTATCCTTCTTGCCTTTGGCGAAGGATAAAATGTAGCTTTCTGCCGCAGGTAAGGCATCAGCCCTCTCGTTTACTAACATTTTGGAGCTCAATCCCTTCAACCATTTGGCTTTCGGCCCGCCACCTAACTGTCTACGCTTAAAGGCTACTGTTACCATTAGCCCTCCAAGACTCGCTACGAGTGAATGGCTAGTTCTTACTCGACGGGAATCCCACCCGTTATATGATACGACCTAGGCTCGGCCGCACAAGCACTCGTTAGTTGAACAAGCACCTTCTCTTCTATTATAAAGAGTATGTTCGAACTAAGAACTATAATTAACTGATGTAAATATAATTAATATTCAGAATTTTATTAAATTATAGTTCGGATTATGTTATAATTTACCTTGGTGAAACAAGGAGGTACAAGTCCAATGGTGAAAAAATAATTGAGAAAATCTTAAAATAAATTAAGTGATACTATTTATTATTTATCTAATCAAGATGATAGAGAACGACCAACATTAGGACTGGTATGTGGTGACCGATATAGTCTAATAATAGATTCTGGTAATTCTCCTCAGCATGCTAAGGACTTTTTACTAGAAATCGAGAAGTTAAATGTACCACCAGTTAAATATGTTGTTATTACCCATGCACATTGGGATCATTTTCTAGGAATGAATGAATTTGATGCAATTGTAATAGTTAATAGTCAAACAAACGAAATGATAAAAGAATGGCAAAGTTTGTCCTATGACGATAGTTCATTACAAAAGTATGTGACCACTAATCAGATTAGTGCTATGTGTATGAAGATTATACAAACTGATATGCCAAACAGAGTCAGTTTTAAGCTAAAATCTCCAGATGTAATCTTTGAAGATACATTAACTATTGATTTAGGTAATAAAGTTTGCATTCTCGAATGTATCAAAAGTACTCATACAGATGACTCTACAATCATTTATATTCCTGATGAGAAAGTTGTATTTTTAGGTGATTGTGCATATGGTACAACCACAAATTCTTTATTTCACTACAAGCAATCATTGTTATTGCCTATGATTAAAGACATTCAAAAATATGATGCAGATATGTTTCTACTTGGTCATGAATCTATCTGTGATTCAAATGAAATGAATATATATTTGGAAGAGTTAACAACAGCAAGTCAAGTTGTAAAGTCCACCTCACTAGAAAATGCGATAGTGTCCTTTAAGGCAGAAAACAAAAGGGACCCTAATGATAATGAATTATTTTTCATAAAAGCATTTGTGAATGACCAAATTATTCATTCACAATAATTCGATAGAATACATTAATCAAATATAAACAGTAGCCATCTCATTTATTCGAAATGAGGTGGCTTTTAATTAGTCGATAATGTATGAGCGTTTCTTAGTATAAATGCTTCGTATTATTGTTCAAATGCTATATAAAAACTCATCTTCTCTTCTTCAACTAAACTGCTCAGTTAGTTTAAGTGAACGCATTCACATACCCTAATTCACTTTAACATAAATACCCAATTAACCCTTATATTATTTAGGTGTCGAATGTTGAATACTTATGGATATGTAACAATAATCGTGTTTAAAAAGATTGCATTTTTTTTGAGGTAAATTTAAGCTGCAGTATATTATGAATTAAATGTGTATGCATTCGGAGTTAATTTGAGAAATAGAGTGGGTAGTACAGCTTTATTTGTCGAATACTACATCTAAAAGTTATTAACAGTCCAATTTATTTATTGAAACTATTTGGTTAAAGAATAAATAACCAAGTTATAGACAATAAATATTTATATTGGAGGGGAAAAAATTATGATAAAGAGTGATGATAAAGTAATTTATTGCTACAACTGTAGGAAAGAAACCTTATTTACACGAAGAGATATGAACAATAATATTGGTGTCGAAAGTAATTGTAGTGAATGTGCATTTGTTTGGTTTGAATAGCAAAATCGATCAGTAGAGAGTGAAAAAGAAAAATGGCTCGAATATAATGTGAATAATTTTAAAAATTGCAACCTATATAATGCTAAACAACAACTCTCTTAAATGTTTTTTTATCTCTAAGAACTTAGAGGTAAAGTAAAACTTAGATTAGATGTGATGATAACCAGTTAATAAGATGGTGAGACTTTGAAAATTTTTAACAACAAGGTTTCTCCTGCTTATTGCTACCTAATCATTGTATTTGGAAATGGCTATCGTTTTGAAATTCACTAGCTCACACTTTAAATTCTATAGAGTATAATTACACATTGTTTTGTATTACTTTATGCTTTATTAGGATAGCAGTAGTGAATTATAAGTTTCCGAACGTATTATAGTTTTGACATCCAATAATTTAGATTGTCAGTTTGAAGTTATTGTTTTGAAATCAGTCGAATTTATTGCGTGCCAAACCCACGAGAATCCTTAAGGAACGAAGGGTTCTTCCAAAAAAAACCATCTCTTTTGAGATGGTGTTTTTTCAATTTAAAGGATTATGAGTTGGGATTTTTAAACTGACCTGTTATATACTGTACCATTCAAAAAAGTAATACAGACCACCTGAATACTTTTTTGTCCGCAATTTGTCCGCATAATTAATTTTCTGTACTTATCTTATTTAACTCAATTGATTAACTCAGTCATTAAAACCTTATTAAATCAGACTTATTTAACCTAAATGATCTACTTTTATCCAGGTTATTTTAGGGTTACAAAATTGACAGGGTGGAGGTAGCTGGTTCGAGCCCAGTCGGGTTCTTTGGGTCTAGAACCCGTAAGAAACCTTTATAAACAAGGGTTTCTCTAAAAAGCATCATCTCTTCGGAGATGATGCTTTTTCTTTATTTACCATACCTTCTACAATAAAGTAGTTCAGCTCTTTTGAATTATTTTTTAAAAAAGGACTATTTAACATTAAAATGGGTATGTATATTGTTAGGAGTTAAAAAAAGGAGAATATTCCTATGAACCTTATTTCTTATGAATTAACTAAATTAGTCGACGATTATTACAAATGCGATAATCATAATATAAGAGAACAAATACTAGATGATATTCATTTCCTAACTGAAGCTGTAACTTTGGTTTTTGATCAAGAATATAAAACAAATACGAAATTGAATTAATCCTACAGAGTTTTTGTTTCACTAATAAAAAAATGATAATTAGATTCAAAAAGCTAACATGTATAGTTCGCCCTACACTTCTCATAATAAAAAAAAGGAGTGATAAATATGGCGAAACGGACTAAGAAAAATGACGCAGACCAAAAGAATAAACAAGGTTTTGACTCCAGCAAAACAGATTCTGAATTCTCTAAAGAATTTGGCAGTGCCAATGCAAATCGAGCAAAAAAAGAAAAGGCCAAAAAAGAAAAAGCATCCAAAAACCAAGGAGAATGGAATGGAATGCATTGATTGCATTTTATACGTCGATAATGGAAGACCCTATCTAGTACATTTTTAATATTATACAGCACATTTCCAAAAGGTATCATCTTTAGTCTAGATGATACCTTTTTTTATTTAGGAACATTTAATTGCTAAGAAACTTCGAAACGATCATTTAACCATGCAAAATTTTTACTACTAAAATCAATACATTCCTTTTTTAAATAACTTTATTTTCAACTCCAAAATATTACATAAAATAGAGCTTGCGCTTATCTTTATTTTAATAATGTGTCAGTACAATAAATTTTTCGAGTTTTATTAAACAATTAAAAAACCGAAAAATCCAACATAAATGCCTTATTAGAAAAGTAAAAACTCAGAAAAATAATAAGTAAAGTTGATTAGACCCTATTTAGTCTCGTAGTCTTACACTTGGATTAATTACTAAAGATAAGAATCGAGAAAAGTTCATACAATTATTACATTTATATATTAAAAATATAAATTTATACATTAATGGATAATTTATTATTAATAGACTTTCACTATTTCCTCATACGTGATACAATAATTAACAATATTAGGAAAAGGAGGTGTATATTATGAAGAAAATTATTTTGTCAGCTTTTTGCATAGCACTTTTAGCAATTGCTCCATCAGCTGCTTTCGCCGCAGATAACCCTTGCTGGACTTCTGGACCATGTATAAAAGAATAATAAATGCTTACTTCTTTGTCTTAAAGAAAAAGTGCTTTAAGACAAAGAATTTTCAAAGAACGCAAAATATATTGCGAGATTAATAAATAGAAAAAGGCTATAAAATCTGTTATAAAATCTTGCTGAAGTATAAGATTTCTCCAAATTAATGAATCGTAAAAATAATCGACAGCAAAATGAAAAAGAATTCGATTATTTCGGCAAAAGAGGAAGAGATCCCATCCTGTGTGATAAAGCCTAAGCCATTAAAGAAATACCCATATGAATTCTGTATGTCAGTTCTAATCTTCACTTCCAACATCTTGTGTTTCAGGGTTATTTTTTCCTATCTCTTTGCTAAAACCAATTTATTCGGTATTGTATTATTTTTATATCGCATTTGTAAGATATCTCATTGCTTCGTATCTACTCCCATGCTATACTACGATAGCAAACGTGATTCAACGTTTTCGTCATTTAGTTTTGACATCCAATTATGTCGATTGTTATATACGCCAAAACCTAGTTAGGGTGGAAGGTTGTTTGTTCGAACCCAGTCGGAATTATTGGGTGCCAAACCCACGAGAACCCTTAAGGAACGAAGGGTTCTTCCAAAAAAGTCGTTCACTTCGGTGATCGGCTTTTTCTTATTATTAGGTAAATGGTGTGCAAAATGAGAATTTTGCCTCCCTATCTTCCTAAACAAATCGGAATAATTTCATTAGAATTTGATGGGAGTGTATTCAATGATCTCACGTAAGGTAAGATATCGCATGTATCAACCGGAGCCTAAATCTAAGCATACATTTATTCTATTATTAATAGCTATTATGGGACTCATTGTTTTATCTATTCTTTATTTCAAATAAGACATGCAATAAAGGCAAGACAGGTTAGTTGTATCGCTCTATTTTAGTTTCAATAATTTCTTATCAATCTTTCCAAGCGAAGTATAGGGCATTTCCTGAACCATTAAAATTTCTTTTGGTATTTGGAATCGAGCTACTCTGCTACCTAACCATGTTGTAATTTCCTCATTTGTTATCGTCGCGTTTTTTATTGGCAGAATGAATGCTTTTAGTCTTTGGCCGAATTGTTCATCCATCACTCCAATGACAGCGACATCTTCAATTGCATGATGTGTGATTAATACCTGCTCCACTTCAATAGGGTAGACATTCTCTCCACCTGAAACGACCATATCATCTGTTCTTCCTAGTAAAAAATAGTAGCCCTCCTCGTCACAGAATCCTACATCCCCTGTTTGAATCCATCTATTCTTTTTATTTCTGATTGACCAATCATTCGTTATACAGAAGTGGCCGATCTCTCCTCCCCTTACCTCCTTCATGTTTTTACTTATCACCTTTAATTGGACACCCTTAATTTTTTTGCCAATTGTCGTTGAAGAATAGCGTAAATCATGTGGCGTGGCAATCACATTTAAACCCGTTTCTGAAGTTCCATATAAATTAAATAACACATCACCTAATTTGTTTTGTGTTTCTTCAATTAGTTTCGAACTAAGCTTTGCGCCGCCTGAAGCGATACATTTCAGTGACTGTAAGCATTCAACAGAATGATTCAACATCTTTTGTAACATCAATGGAACCACCGTTACCACTTCTACTTGATGGGTACGAACGATTTCACATGCTCGTTTTGAATCGAATCCTTTACTGACCACGATTTTTTTACCCAATGCTAGGAATAAAAGAAGAACTCCAAGTCCATATCCATGATAAATCGGCGTCGCTATATAAGCTGTCTGACGTTCTAACATATTAAATTTATTGAACAACGCTAAAAAAGGATTTAGATAGTTAAAGATAGAAGGTTTATGTGCAGCTTCTTTCGATATCCCGGTAGTTCCACCCGTTTGAAGGACGATTTTACTCATTGTTGTCCTTGGAATTTTTTTGCTACCATGGTTTCGAATCTGAGTAATAGCTGGAAATTGACTGTGGGTACTTAAAATTTTCGTGTTGTTAAAACCTGCTTCCTCAACTAATGCAGTCAGTTCAACATCAAAAATTAAAACATCTAACTTTTGTTGCGACAAAAAACCTCTTAACTGACTACTACTAATTTCAGTGTTAAGTAAATACAAATCTGCTCCTAAACGAGACACTGCAAACATCGATTTAATGAATGAAGCATGATTGTGACAGAGGAATCCTACTTTTTGACCACTGCCTATATGCATGTTTTCCTTTAAAGCAACTGCTAGGTTTTCCGACTCCAATAAAAGTTCTTTATAAGTCAATGTCTCGTTGGCATCCACCAATGCGATTCGGTTTCCATATGTACGACCAGCAAAATTCAATAAAGTCATAAGATTAATGCCACTCTTATAAAAAGCAGACAGTAATCTGAATACGCCTACTGGTGAGAGTAATTTAATTTCAGATAGAACATGAAGAAGTTTAATGATCCTCATGGTAATTTCCTCTTTTTCTTAAATTCTGTGTCACGAAAAATTCAAAAGCCCTTCTGAAAAACAGAGAACCGATTTGACCAAATATAAGCCACCACGGTTGGTATCTTTTCCTTTTTCTATAAAAGGATTTGCTAATAATTTTGGCGACATGCTTCGAGGACATAGCCGGTGCTTTTTTATATGCAGCTGTTGGCTCAATCATCGGAGTTTTGACTAATGGCAAATAAATAGATGTTGTTGAGATTCCCATTGCGTTTAATTCAGGTTCAGCTGAACGGAACCACACATCAAATGCTGATTTTGAAGCTTGATAAGCTGCCCAAAAAGGAACTGGCGTTAATAAGGCATTTACAGTCGAAACATTAATGATGTGTCCCTGTTTCTTTTTTAAGATCGGAATTAATGATAACAACAATTGTACCGGCGCAAAATAATTAATAGCCATGGTTCGGTTAAAATCATGGGATCGTTCTAACGAATCTTGAATGGACCTCTTAATGGACAATCCTGCATTGCTTACGATTATATCGATCCCGTCAGGTAGTTGGTGAAGAAATGATAATATGCCATTAAGCTGTTCCGCATTTCGAAGATCTGCATGATATACACTTACTTTAGCTACGGATTTTTCAATTTCATTTTTTATTGTTACTAACTTTTCTTCTCTTCGTGCCACTAAAATCAAATGACAATGTGCATCGGCTAAATCGTACGCTAATTGTTCGCCAATGCCTGAACTTGCACCAGTGATTAACACGGTTTTACCATGAAGTTCAGCTAATAACTTCGCTTTATTAAGATAGGTAGGTGTAAATAAAAATCTTTCTAAGAGACTATATATATACAAGTGGATACCTACTTTTCATGAAATATTTTATTTAATTAAAAAATTAAAAATTATGAAACTATGAATATACTAGCATAAATATCCAGTTTCCAAAGTAAAAGTTTCCTTAACTTAACCTCAAGAAAGCCCCACTCAAATGAGCAGGGCTTCTTTTATTTACTATTTTGTCGCCTTTCTGCGACCCACCAATCGATATGAGCTAAGTCAAAAATAATCATATTTCGAATAGGAATAGTATGCGGTATAGCTCCATTCTGTATTAGTGCACTTAGCTGTTCTTCAGATTGTGGATAGTCAACAGAGTCAAGGTAGACCATAAGGCTTTTAAGTCCTTGAACTTTTCTCATTTAACACCTCCCGTTAAGTCTTCTTAATTCCTGGTAAAAAAGGAAGAAGACTTAGCATTAGTTGTTAAATCGATGTGGCTATTTATTACATACCCCTAACTCTAAAAAAGTATGCATTTTCGAAAAAATTTATTGGTTCAAACTGCTTACTATTAAATTCATCAATTAAACAGAAAATACCAGTTGGTTGGAAAAATGTTTTATTTTTTGTCAAAAGGGAAAATAGTCATTAGCAATTCCATTTATAATGAGGAGGAATTATTATGGGTCAAAAAGGTCAAGACAATGATAATCAACAAAACAAACATCAACGGATGTATCAGCAACAAAACAATCAGAATAATCAAGGTCAAGAAAACGAGCAAGATCGTTTAAAAATGGAACAAAATCAACTTCATGCGAATCAAAACCATGAGAACGAAAAAGAAGAATAGTGAAAGTCAGAACCGCTTCGCCTCCAGGCAAAGCGGTATTTTTAAATCTAAAGTGTATGAAAGTATGGTAGTTGTACATACCATTAATGGTTTAATTCATAATTGAAAGGATGAGATGAAATGGAAAAGAAAACGAATGAGTCTAAAGAAAAACACACTCAAACCAACATTCATGAAGTAAATAACGCTCAACCTATTGGGAACGGTTTGTCTGACGAGAAAAAGAAAGAACTACATGTGAAGGACGGTCAAAACAATCACCATGTAGATGAACGCGGCGGGTTTTAAATTAAAAAAAAATCTGGCAAGGGATTTTAAAATCCTTGCCACATTCCTTTTTCCCATTTATCAATAAATTGTTCAAACGTTAATCCGCATCGTTCTAAAACGCTGTGATAAACAAAATATTCTCCTAAGCTTTCTAATAATCGGTCATTCATCTTCATATCCCCTTTGAATAAAATCCTTTACCATTTAACTTATTCCCTAAGTGGTTGTCCACAACACTAGAATGAGCATTTTTTCATAATAAAATACATGAACAATTCATTTGGGGTATTTTGCCGTGAATCTACATGCTTGAAACTGATGAATCAATTTCAAAAATCATAAAAAATGCAGTAATTAATATATAAGCTACATTCTCCTGGTTCGCTACAGCTGGACGCTTTCCGCGGGGCGGTCTGTGAGTCTCCTCATTCGCTATGCTCACTGCGGGGTCTCACCTAGACACGCTAATCCCACTGGAGTCGCCAGCTTCCGCTAAAATAAAAATAGCTCTTATATAAATTAATCAATGCTTATATATTCTTTCGAATTTGATTCGAAAAGGTAAATAATTTCCGACATGAAATTTTTCTCAAATAAGATATATCCAAATGAATTAATTACTTCACCTGAAAATTTTTTAATATGTATTGAAAACCAATTTGTACATCAAAATTTAGATTTAATAAGCGTATATCGAATTTATAATAGGAAAGTGGTCGGCTATTTCTAAAGTCTCCTGCGGAGAAACGAAAGAAATACCCGACCACCTTTATTCTTTACTCATAGAGAAATAATTGCTAATAATAGGTGATTATTTCCCGCTTCCTTGCATAAAATTTTTAGATCCACTATATAATCCACTTGCAGATAAACCTAACATAAGTCCGATAATGATCCCTTGTTTAATATCTGTCGTGATATAAAAGATTCCAGCTAACACGCCTAAAATGACAGCTACAAATGGTGAGAATCTATTCGATACTCCCGCACGTTTAAACAATTCGACTAATCCAAGAATCAATGGAATAATGGCGATATTGTAAACTTCAAACAACGCTTTCCCTCCTTTCCTACTAGCTTTGTACTATTGTATTCGTAGTGTTTCTTATTCATTCCAACGCAATTAGAAAAACATATCCTGCACAAAAATAATTGTGCAAACTATGTTTTTTCTTAGACTGATATCCAAAAACCTGTAGCCATTTTTTTAGTACAAAAAAACAATTCCTCTAATTGTTCTAGAGAGGAATTGTTCATTATGTATTAATTACTTTTTTGTATTGCTCCCATGCCTTCTAGTAATATTCTCGCGTCTTTATTTAAATAAGGAGTAATGTCCTCTCGAAGAAGCAACTCACTATGGTTTTTTACAGCAATCTTTAAGCCTCTAATATCAAACCTAGTAGCGTATAGGTTGATGGCATTGGTTGCTGCTACCTCTTCTCTAGATAAGGGCTTTGAATTAGATTCAGAAGCATTTAACAGAAAATCGAACAATTCTCGGGCATTTCTTTTTAATAAACTTTTATTATCTTTCAGCAGCTCTTTGTTTTCTTCCATATACTTACGAGCTGCAACTAAGTCAACATCTTCTACACATGCATTAATTTTCGTAGCTAATTCTTGTAGATTCATTCTTAATCTCCTTTTACCTAATAATGGTAATAATATGATAACTTGATAATTAAATCATATCATATTTGAAAACTATTTTGAGTAGCTAAATAAAATTATTTCAGAAAAAAACCGAATGCATCGGCAACTTAGCCGTTACATTCGGTTTCTCTTTTTAAGATACTGGTGCAGCTTTTACTTTGTCATGACTTTTATCACGTGTGAAATATTGTAATGCAAATATTGATACAAACATAATTAAACCAATTGTGTCTGAAATACCTTCAGGGTAAATAAGCAATAGTCCAGCGATAACCGCCCATATACGCTCATACCACTTCACATCACGGTACCAATAACCAATCATTCCAGCACCAATTGCAATCATACCTGATATAGCTGTGATTAATACCCATATCAATTGTGGAATGGTCGTATCAATCATTAACAACTCAGGAGAAAGGACAAACATATATGGAATAATGAATGCGGCAATCGCGAGTTTTGCAGAAGTTACACCTGTTTTGATTGGATCGCCGCCAGAAACACCCGATGCTGCAAATGCTGCTAATGCAACTGGTGGTGTAATATCGGCAATAATACCAAAATAGAATACGAATAAATGAGCTGACAATGCAACAGCGATAGGTACCACGGCACCTTCAGGTGAATCCAGCATTAATAATGTAATAATGGCTGGCGCTGCTATGGTCGACGTAATCACGTAGTTAGCTGTAGTTGGTGATCCCATACCTAAAACAATCGCAGCTAACATCGTAAAGAATAGCGTTAGCAATACGTTTCCTCCAGATGCAGAAACAAGTCCATTAGCTAAACTTAATCCTAGTCCTGTTTTTACGACAACACCTACGATAATACCTGCAGCTGCAGTTGCGGCTGCAACAGCAAGTGCTGTGCGGGCTCCATCTACTAATGCTTCGATAATATCTTTAAATCCAAGACGTGTTTCTTTATTGAATGAACTTACAATTATCGTTAATAAAATACCGTACAAGGCTGCTTGCATCGTAGGAATATTGTTAAATAACATAACGATAATTCCCACTATCGGAAGCAGTAAATAAATTTTCTTTAAGACTTCTTTGCGGTTTGGCATTTCTTCTGGTTTTAACCCTCTTAATCCAACTCGTTTGGCTTCAAAGTGAGTCATAATCCAAATTCCTGTGAAATAAAGCAATGCAGGGATTGCTGCTGCTTTTGCAATATCCCAATATTCAATCCCACCAATGAATTCAACCATTAAGAATGCTGCTGCACCCATGATTGGAGGCATAATTTGACCACCAGTAGAAGCAGCTGCTTCTACCCCACCGGCAAATTCTTTTTTATAGCCAAGTTTTTTCATCATTGGAATCGTATATGATCCTGATGTAACTACGTTCGCTACAGAACTTCCTGAGATTGTTCCTTGCAATGCACTGGAGAAAATGGCTACTTTAGCAGGTCCACCAATTAAATGTCCTGCAAAAGCAACGGCTAAATCATTAAAATATTGACCCACACCGGTCTTTACTAAAAACGCTCCAAATAACAAGAATACGAATATGAACGTTGCAGATACGCTTAACGGAGTACCTAGAATACCATCCGTTGTAAAGAACATCAGTTGAACAACACTTTCTAAATCTTGACCACGGTGAGCCAAGAAACCTGGGAAATAACGACCAAAGAACGTGTAAAGAATAAATACAGAAGAGATAATCGTGATTGGTAGACCAACCGCTCTTCGAGTTGCTTCTAAAACAAGCAAAATCGCTAATACACCGACAATTAAATCTGTTGTAGTTACATTACCTACTCGGAATACTAAGTCGTTGTACATAATTGGCCAGTATAAACCGACTCCAATGGATAAAATCGATAAAATGTAATCATAAAAAGGAATCCGGTTTCGTTTGCTTCGATCGCCTTTTTTAATTGCCGGGAACAGCAAGAAAATTAATGATAAGGCAAAGCCTAAATGGATGGACCGCTGAATATAGGCTGTGTATTGGCCAAAAATGGCTGTGTACACTTGGAATAAAGAAAAAGCTAGTAATCCAAAGAATACAACTTTCAACATAATGCCTTTTAAATCTCGTGTATTCGATTCCGGATCATACTTCTCTAATATTTCACGTTGTTGTTCGTCAGTTAACTGTTCGAACTGTTCATCTTTTTCTGGATGTTTTGTTTTATCACTCACGAATCCTCGCTCCTCTCAGTTGGTCCAATAGGGATAAGCGCGCAACTTGGAATGTATACGACTCACCTCTTATTAAGTAGTCCTTTAAATTATATTCGTTGTTATCGTACTTAAAAGCAAGGTCTTTATTAATATCCCCTACCAACATACTAATAGATGGAAATTCTTGTGACATGTTGGTTATGTAATACTTCCCATCTAATTCAAAAAATTTCTCTCCTTCACCAGCACCTGAGGGCATTCCGATTGCAAAATCCTCATATTCAAGAGAGAAAATTTGGATTTGATGGTCATTTGTTATTTTATACGTTTCGAAGACATCTGATAAATGAATTGAATGGGTATAGCGAATGTGAAAGGTCTTCTCATCATTTAGAGGAAGATAGGCAACAGGATTTGTTGTCCGTTGCTCGAAGAATACAAAGCTCCAACGATATGGAACCAGCAAAATGAATAGGGTAGTCAAGAAAATAATTACTCCAATTATTAATTTGCTCTTTTTCATTGGAATAACCTCATTTCATGAGAAAAACCCACCTTGTCCAATTTTAGGACATGAGTGAGACATTTTCTTCTTGTTCAAATACTTTCTAGAAGAAAGAACGATGAAGCAATTGCTTCATCGTCTTATTTGAATCTTATTTATTTACTTCATCAAAGTACTTTTGAGCACCTGGATGTACATCGATATCGATCCCATCTAACGCTGTTTCAGCTTTGATAAATGCACCTTTAGGATGTTGAATTTGATCCGTATTTTCGTAAATTGCTTTAGTAATATCATAAACTAGATCTTCAGGAAGATCCTTAGTTACAGCTAACATAGCAAGAACAGAAACAGTTGGTACTTCACCAGCCATACCATATGTTCCAGCAGGAATTGTTTCTTTAGCGTAATAAGGATACTTTTCAATTAGTTCATCAGCTTTTGAATCTTCAACAGGAACAATGACAACTTCAGTCGTTGCGTTTAAGCTTTCAACTGCACCAGTTGGCGTTCCAGAAGTAATGAAAGCAGCATCAATTTGACCTGATTGCAAACTTTCTTGAGATTCACCAAAGTCCAAGTTTTGAGCATCAATATCATCCATCGTCATACCGTGAATTTCTAAAAGTTGTTCAGCATTAGCGAATGTTCCTGAACCAGGAGCACCTACAGATACTTTTTTACCTTTAAGATCTTCATAAGATGCAATGCCAGTATCAGCAGTTGTAACCAACTGAATTGTTTCTGGGTAAAGAGCACCGATAGCTGCGATTGAATCAATTGCATCGCCTTCAAACATTAATTCGCCAGCAGTTGCATAGTAAGCGATATCTGTTTGTACGAAAGCAATTTCAGCTTTTCCATCTTTAAGCGCTGTCATGTTAGCTGCAGATGCTTGAGAAACTTCAGCAGTTGTTTCCACACCAGCTTCTTCAGAAATAATGTTTGCCAGTGTTCCACCAAGTGAATAATAAGTACCAGTCGTACCGCCTGTAACGATACTGATAAACTTGTAATCTCCGCCTGAATTACATGCTCCTAATAATAGAGTCGCAGATAACCCTAATGCTGCAAGAATTCCTACTTTTTTCTTCTTCATAAATGGTTGTCCCCCTTAAATATGATTCGTCTTCCAATTTATATTCTAGCATGAATTATCTCATAATAGGTAATAGTTCGATAAGCCAGAAGACATTTATTACCATTAAATTAAGTTGTTGTACCCTCAACTTTTGTCTCAGGTGCAGTTTCTTCTGGTGTAATATCCGCAAATGTTTCATTATGTTCTTCTAAATCTCGCGTTCGATGTGCAATACGAGAAGAAGCACAAGCAGCTACACTCGCTACCAGATCATCTAAAAATGTATGGATTCCATTACCGATTTTTGTATCCAACTTTTTGATAATACCAATTTTATTTTTATCCAAATGCCCGAACGTAGTGACGGCTATACTTCCATATGTAAATACAGATCCGAGGGCGATTGTTTCATCTACTCCAAATAATCCTTCATCGGCTTCAACGATTTGTTGTAGTGGAGCAGATAACATTTTTTTCTCAGCCAGTTCATCTAACTCTACACCAACTAAAATGGCATGTTGCATTTCTCGTTTCTTCAAGACACTTTCAACCGATTCGATACAATGCTCAATCGTTAGTCCAATGTTATAAGCTATTTGCATCTCAAAAACGATATTTGCTATTTCCTGAATCGTGACACCACGTCTTAATAATGCTTCCTTCGTAGCTTCATATACTGCATTCGAATGCACTCTTGGTTGTAATTGATCCATCTTTTCATCTCCATTTCTCTAGAACATTCATTTCCCTACTCATTATTATACCTTCCGACTGCATTATGTTACAATTTCTATACCGTTAATACCTAGGAGGATTTCGTCATATGTCAAAAGGAACAATCCAAGATATCACACTATTTAGTGAAGCTTTACAAGAAGATATGCAACTACTTATTTACATACCCTCTAACTATTCACCTCTTTATAAATATACAGTTTTAATTGCCTCAGACGGCAAAGACTATTTTCAATTAGGACGAATTCCTCGTGTAGCTGATGAATTACTTGAAAATAACGAAATCGAAAATATTATTGTCGTTGGCGTTCCTTATAAGAGCGTCGAAGATCGTCTAAAAAAATATCATCCAGACGGCGAACAGCATGATGCTTATTTACGATTTTTAGCTCATGAACTCGTTCCCTATTTAGATGCCACATATCCAACTTACCAAATTGGTATGGGACGAGCTTTAATTGGAGACTCTTTAGCTGCAACTGTTTCTTTATTAGCGGCAGTCAAATATCCAAATATTTTTGGGAAAGTCATTCTTCATTCACCATTAGTAAATGAAGCGGTTTTAGAAAAGGTTGAACATGCTCGTGCCCCTCATGCTTTCTCGGTTTATCACATCATCGGCTTAAAGGAAGATGAAGTGAAAACGACTCGTGGAGAAGTGGAAAACTTCCTAAAACCGAATCGTGTTTTGAATTCATTGATGGTAGAAAGAGGTTTTTCAGTCTTCTATGACGAATTTAACGGAGACCATACTTGGAAACATTGGCAACCGGATATGAAACGTGCACTTCAAATGAATTTTGGTCACTAATAAGTTAATTGAATGCCAATTCCGAAATCTTTGCTATAATATAAGTATGTATTCATTCAACTAAGAAGGAGGTTTTTGATGATGAAATACGGAGTCGTTGCATTCCCATCGAAAAAACTACAAGATTTAGCTAACTCATACCGTAAACGTTATGACCCACATTATTCACTTATCACACCACATATGACTGTCAAAGGCGTATTTGAAGCGAGTGATGAAGAAATTGAAACACTATCAACTCAAATCGGAGAAGTTGTAAAACGTCATAAACCCTTTTCTTTACAGACGTCCCGTGTGAGTTCGTTCTCACCAGTTACAAACGCCATTTACTTTAAAGTAGAACCTACTCCAGAACTTCTTGAACTTCATAAAGATTTGCACTCAGATGTTTTAGGAGCTCAAGCTGAATATGCTTTTGTTCCGCATATTACCATTGCTCAAAAAATGGCATCAGGTGAACACGATGACATTTTTGGTCAATTAAAAATGGTTGGTGTAGATCATGAAGAAATCATTGACCGTTTACATTTGTTGTATCAATTAGAAGATGGTTCTTGGACGGTATATGAAACATTCCGTTTGTCTGGAGCTGGAAATTAATTGATTTCATCAAAAAGAGTAGAAACCGAACAAGAACGTAATGATGCTTTTCACGTAAGACAACTCGTATTCGTGGAAGAACAAAATGTTCCTGTCCATCTAGAACTTGATGAACATGATTCTTATGCCACTCATTTTATAGCTTATGATGGTTCTCAACCTATTGGAGCAGGTCGCATACGTGAACCTGAAACTGGCATTGCCAAAGTAGAACGGGTTTGCATCTTACCAGACTATCGAGGAAAACATCTTGGAAACTTGATGATGGAGAAGATGGAAGAATATGCATTACAAGCTGGACTTTCAACTGTAAAATTGAATGCACAATCCTATGCCATTCCATTTTATGAAAAGTTAAATTATAAAATTACTTCACCTGAATTTTTAGATGCTGGTATTCCTCATCGAACGATGGAGAAAGTATTAAATTAACCAAATAAGAAGCGCACACATTTTGAGTTTGAATGTGTGCGCTTCTTTTAAGTTCCAGGAAATCAAGTGTTTGTGTTTGTTTTCATGAAACTGGTGACAACTTTGTTTGTCATTAGTAGTCAACTTAATATGTTTTCTACAATCTTCAAAAAAAAAAAAACGCTTTCTCATTAAAATGAGAAAACGTTATGAGCGACTAAATATATGCGTTAATTTGATTTCCTTTACCGCTAACTTTAGCGATTTCAGGAGATAGATTGACAGGGTTCGGTTGAATGAATCCCTTATATGGTACAGCTTGTCGGAAAGAATGCGATGAGACAGATATTGATTCATCTTCCTCTTCAAGTTGTTTTGAACGCTCTTCCAATTGATCTTCAAATATCGATTTCATTTTAATTGGTTGAACGGCATTAATATGAGCAAAGTCATAATTGCTCATTTGCAATCTATTTGCGTATTGTTGAGATTGAATTGGTTGAATTGGTAAGATGTAACCCATCGTCGTCATCCTCCTTCTGTTACCATGTTATACGATACTTTACCCGCTTTTATGTCCGTCAAAACCAAAATTAATTATTTTTGTTTATCATTGAAGAGATTTCATTCAAATCAATTTTGTTTCCTTTTTGAATAACAGACTCAACAATCTGTTGTTCAAACTCTTTAGTTAGTGGTTTTCCCGCTAGTTTAGAAACTTTGCGGACAATTTTCTTTACCTGTTTTTCATCTGAAAAGTCAGCGAACTGAATAGCGTTGGCTAAAGTGAAAACTTCATCCATTGAAACGCCCGTTTTTTGTTCGATTTTCTTAAAAAATGAATCATGCATACGATTCCCTCCTAACAAAAACTTTTACCAACTATGATTAATAGGATGAAAAGTACGACGATTAAAACAAACGTAGACCCGTTATTAGACTTGTAGTCATCATAAGGATTACAGCATCCGTACATGTTATTTCCCCCCTTTCCTATTCGACCTAGAATATGCGAACAAATAGGAATGAGGAGGGCAAATTCCTTATTAGATGTTTCCTTTTGACTTAAATAGTAGTGCACCAATGACCCCAAAAAGAATAGCGGCACTAATTCCTGAACTTGTTACTTCGAACATTCCTGTTAAAACACCGATTATGCCATGCTTCTCCGCCTCTTGTAATGCACCATGGGTTAATGAGTTACCAAAAGACATGATGGGAACCGTTGCCCCTGCACCAGCAAAATCGATAAACGGTTCGTATAATCCAAACCCATCCAGAACGGATCCTACAACAACTAACAGGCTTAACGTATGTGCAGGTGTTAACTTTGCTACGTCAAATAACAATTGACCTACTACACAAACAAGTCCACCAACTACAAACGCGATAATGGTTGAAAGTATCATCCCTACACCTCAATCTATGCAAAGTTCAACAGCATGTGCAATGCATGGAATCGTCTCTCCTTGTTGGAAAGAGAGCGGCGACAGCAAAGCTCCTGTTGCAACTAACAGTACTTTTTTTAATTTTTTGGCTAATAAATCACTATAAATCGGACCAAAATACACGGAAGCAGAACATCCAGCTCCACTTGCACCTGAACGGAACTCTGATTTATTACCATAAAATTCAGCTCCTGCATCACGGTATACTTTGACTGGATAAGAATTAAGTCCACTTTTTTTCAAAAGTTCTTGTAAAATTGCAAAGCCCGTTTTCCCTAAATCCCCTGTCATAATGAGATCATAAGGCACGTCATTTCCGTTTTCATTTAAATGAGTTTGAATTGTATCAAATGCTGCAGGTGCCATCGCACTTCCCATATCTAGCGGGTCTGTGCATTCACAGTCAACGACTTGTCCTATTGTTGCTGAATGAACATACGGAAGATTGCTTTTTGAGTGAGACAAAACACCGAACCCACCTGCCGTAACCGTCCATTGACCTGTTGGAGGCTTTTGTGCACCATATTCAATTGGATAGCGGAATTGACGTTCAACCGCATTATGCTGACTCGAAGATCCAAATAATACGTTTTCTACAAGGTTAGATTCGATTAAAACACTTCCAGTTATTAAAGAGGAAACGGAAGTCGCACAAGCAGAAAACATCCCCATAAAAGGGACAGCAAGTTCCCTCGCTGCAAAATTAGTCGGCGTCATCTGGTTTACTAAATCTCCACTAAGTAAAACATCGATATCCGCTATTTCCAGTCCCGCTTTTCGAACGGCAAGTAAACATGTATCTTCTATTAATTGTGCATTTCCTTGTTCATTTGTCTTTAAATGTGTCCGTTCGTCATCATAAATGACATCAAAAGAAGAATGGAATACACTTTGTTTTTCCAGAGGACCTGCCGTAACAGCAGTTGAAAGAATCGTTGGTCTTGATTGAAAAGTTAGAAGGCGTGATTTCATGACCACTCTAGCACTCCCATCGACACTAAAATCGTCTTAATCAAAGCAACGACAAAGGCAGAAAATACGCCATACACAATAACAGCGCCAGCTAATTTAAACATATTGCCACCAACGCCTAAAATAAATCCTTCCGACTTATGTTCAATCGCTGCTGAAATCACTGCATTCCCAAACCCTGTAACCGGAACTGCAGATCCTGCACCGCCAAATTGACCTATTTTTTTATAAAGTCCGAAACCTGTTAATAACATGGCAATAAACACCAATGTAGCGACAGTTGGGTTGCTTGCTGTCCGTTCGGTAAAATCGAAAAAGTACATATACACATACGAAATGAGCTGACCGATAGCACAAATAATACCGCCTGTTAAAAAGGCTGTCATACAATTTCTCAAGACAGGACGTTTTGGTGCAATTTGGTCTACAATCGGTTGATATGACTTCGCATCCATTATGTTGCCTCCTTAGCTAATGACTGGATGTCGGCCAACGTTTTTTTCAACGTTTCTTCAGATGGGTTCTGGTCGACTAAGTCTTTTAATTCCCACATGATTTTTAAATCACTCGAAACAAAGATCTCGTGATCCGGAAATTTTTTCTTCAATTCATCAGAAATTCGCTTCTCGATTTTTTCTTTTCTAAATTTAGATAGCGGGTGCACTTGAACAGCCACAATGACTTGATGATCGAAAAACACCCCAACAGATTCACTCATTTTCTCCTCGTCTTCTAATATGAACCGTAAAGTTTCTAACTCTTGTTCATCCTGCTTGGCATGAAGCAAATCAATCTGTGGATCATCTGAACATCCGCTTAAGAGCAGCGACACAGCTAAAATCAACCAGCCTATTTTTTTCATGTTAATCACCTTTTTTCTTAGTATGAGTTGAAAAAGAAAGTTTATGTAATAAAGGTCGAATAGCCCTGTTTCTTTATCAACATCGACATAAATTATAAAGACTTTGAAAGAAAGCGAGGTGAAAACAAAATGGGATGTGGACGTAACTTGGAATCAACATCTACCGTAGCTGGAATCACCACAGGTCGCTGCATTTGTGACGTCGTACGCGCGATTAAAGACATTCAAGATGCTGTAGTCGAAAATGATTGTCCGGTTTGCCCTACGAATTGCTTTTTAGAACCACTAGGTGGTCTTGTAAGTCCTTCACGTCACCAAGCTGATACTCGCGTATTCATGCTTTTGACGAAAGAAGGTACACCTTTTAAAGCATTCTTCCGCGATAACGATTATCATGACTGTGATTGCTTCTCCGTATTTTTCCGTGTCGAGGACGTATTTGATGGTTGCTGTGCAACTCTTCGAGTACTAGAGCCACTTGATCGACATAACCACGAAGTAAATCTTCTAGATGAATGCGGTACTAAACTGAAACTCAGCCAAATTTGTAAGGTTCGTAATTTCCGACCTTCTGATAGCTGTATCACAGTTGACTTAAATTGCTTCTGCGGCATTGAGTGTGTAGCAGACGTATTTTTAGGGGTATGCGAATAAAATAAGTACTTCAAGCTTGCAGTGTCTAATAAGCCCAATCTCTATTATGAGATTGGGCTCTTCTGATTTTAAATATGATGCTTCTGCCGTAGCAGAAGCTTCCTTCTCGAAAGATCTTGGTTAGCTGCTGAATAATTTGGCGGTAACCTTTGATAATATGGCGTTTGGTGAGCGGAATATGGCGATACGGAGTGATAATATGGCGCAACACACCTTTATTTTGGCGTTACCTGATGATTATTTGGCGTTAGACGATATTTGGAGGCTTCTGCAGAGGCAGAAGCTTCCTTCTTGAAAGATCTTGGTTTACTACTGAATAATTTGGCGTTAACCTTTGATATTATGGCGTTTGGTGAGTGGAATATGGCGGTAAGGAGTGATAATATGGCGCTACTTACCATTAATTTGGCGTTACCTGATGATTATTTGGCGTTAGACGCTATTTGGAGACTTCTGCAGAGGCAGAAGCTTCCTTCTTGAAAGATTTTGGTTAGCTACTTAATAATTTGGCGTTAACCTTTGACAATTTGGCGTTTGGTGAGCGGAATATGGCGGTACGGAGTGATAATATGGCGCAACTTACCATTAATTTGGCGTTACTTGATGATTATTTGGCGTTTGACGATATTTGGAGGCTTCTGCAGAGACAGAAGCAGACTATAAAACAAATAAAAAAACATTTCATATCTACTGAAATGTTTTTTAATCATTATTTAATTTCCCCTATATGTTTTGACATATTCACGTCTTTTTGTTTTTCCACTAATATGTAAATCCATTGAAGTCAATAATCTTTTCGAGACATGTACATTCTCAATTTGTAAAAATCGTCTACATTCTTTATTCGTAATACTCATTCCGAAAATATAAAAATAGTCATCCAAAGTCTTTAAATGTGCATCGACTGATTGATGATTATTTGAACATGACCAATGTCTGCGATGTTTTTTCATTCCAAATTCAAAACACTCTGGACATTGCACGCCTGTGATAATTTCATCCTTCGTCAACTGATATCTTTCTAAAATCGATTTATGTTTGTAATTTTTATGGTTTGTATTTATTTCTTCTGCTAACTCATTCATCTGATCTACAGTTAAGTATTCCTTCGTGTGTTCCATCTTTCTAATCCAAGTAGGCAAATGTTTTCCTTTAACAACGCTATATGTAGTTTCATTAACCTTAATTTGTGAATCCATATTCGTAAAAACGATAATCCCTTTTACCGGAATAGTCCATCCTTTATTCCCAAGCCAATCATTTAGCCAAATCATATTTTTTTCTAGCTGTTCTTCTGGACTGTCTAGTGACATCTGTTCTCCAAGGTCATTTGTTCGAATCAGATCAAAAGGTTTCTGTGTCAATTCGATATTTCCCTTGATATTCTTTACTTCAATTACCAAAATAAAAAATTGCGTTATAAATAAATTATCAATCTGAAAATAGGAATTTGCGAACAAATGAACATCTTGCAAAATTAAATGGGGATATGGGTGATGATAATTCGAGAGATAATAATCGATACTTTCTTCTCCCCAAACACCTGATTTAGCTCTCATGAAATTATTATGTATTTGTTGAAACTTAGGATTCAACGGGTCGATTCTTTTTATTACAGCTGCATGACTCAAGTAATTCATTTGTAGAGATCGCTTTTTTATAATCACTGATTTTCCCCTTTTAAAAGAATGTAGCATGAAATCACTTACATTACCATATACAGGAAAATCTCATTTTCCGCAATACTTCTGGGCAAAAATGAATTTCGATCTATTTTCCAATAAATTGTTACTATAAAGCATGTTTATTTATTAAATAATATGAAAAATAATCTTTCGATTTAACTAGTAACTTTTTGCCGTTACCGGTCGATAATTTGTCGCAACCCGACATTAATTTGTCGTTCCAGTTACTGATTTTGTCGTTTTAACCACGTAATATGGCGTTATCCATAATTAATATGGCGTTAAGCATAAAATCGCTATGTAACACAAAATATCACCATTACCCCAAACAAAAAAAGACACCCATCTCTGGGTATCTTCTTCCAACGAATCATCTAAACCGCACTGGAAAAGGTTTTCCTCGCCAGTTAATTTCTTGAATGTCGTCCATATCTATGGAGATGATGGTGCCATCGACGAGTCGAAGTGTGGCACTTTCGTCATCAAGCTTGTCGACGAGGCCTTGAAGAGTCTCACCGTATTTCATTTGAAAAGTTAAAGGTCGGTAAACGTGTTGAGCAAATGGCGAAGTGAAGTAATTTAGTCTCTTCCACATGGTCGATTCAGTCTTCACTTCAGATTCTACTTTCACTTCTACTTCTAATTGACGTTCTGGAAAGATGGATGTACTTTCTTCGATCCATTTTTTGGTTTTCTTGTGATGTCGATATACTGGAGGTCCACTAACAAAAAGGAGAGGATCAGTTTCCAATGATACAGTCACGTCCTTTTTTGAGTTAGTTTATGCAGACCGTTTACAGAATGTGATATCCGCTGTCGCAGTGGATGGTTTCGCCAGTTATACCGCGTGATAAGTTGCTAAATAAGAATAACGCTGTGTCGCCAACTTCTTCAGGAGTTGTATTGCGACGCAATGGTGAACGCTCTTCGATTGTTTTTAATATGCTATTAAAGTCGCTTACACCTTTTGCAGACAATGTACGAATTGGTCCTGCTGAAATAGCGTTTACACGGATATTGTATTGACCAAGGTCAGCAGCTAAATAACGAACTGACATATCAAGTGATGCTTTTGCAACACCCATAATGTTGTAGTTAGGCACGACTTTTTCCCCACCAAGGTAAGTTAACGTTACAATGCTTCCGCCTTCAGTCATTAAAGGTTTCGCAGCTTTCGCAACAACTGTTAATGAAAATGAGCTAATGTTATGGGCTAATAAAAACCCTTCTCTTGACGTGTCAGAGAAATTCCCAGCTAATTCTTCAGATTTAGCGAAGGCGATACAATGTGCCAAGCCATCAATTTTCCCAACTTCTTTTTCAATCGTAGAAAAACAGTTTTCGACATCTTCATCAATCGTAATGTCACATGGTAAAACAAGTTCATGTTTCCCTTCAAGTGTTCCAACTAAATCACGAACAGGTTTTTCAAATCGTTCACCTGCATATGTGAAAATTAAATTTGCGCCAGCTTTATCAAGTGATTGAGCAATTCCCCACGCAATACTTCGTTTATTTGCAACACCCATAATGACATACGTTTTTCCTTGTAAGGATAAAGACATCTATGTTCCCCCTAAGTTATAACTAATTATTAATACCTGGTACTAATATTACCTCACAAAAAAGAAAAGTGCAATTGCACTTTTCTCAGTATGGTGTTTATATGAAAATTATTTTTTGTTATTTAGTGGTCGCCTATTTCTTTTTCCACGGACGATTCTGGAAGTCTCTTGTATGTGGAAAAATGCAAATTTCATAGTGATAATTACAACCATTATAATTGATTGGAATGGAGGTGGCGACTCCGAGGGGAACAGCGCGAGCTTTAGACCCTGGACTGAGCACCGCGAGGGAAGCGGCTAAAGACGTGCCCCCCGGAAAGCGTCCACCGCAGTGGAAATCAACGTTTTTATTTGTACAAACTTTATTAAAATGCATTTTCATCAAAGCTGAGTTAAGAACATGCTTGCTAACCCGAGATAGATCAAAATACTGATAATATCGTTAAGTGTTGTAATAAATGGACCTGATGCAACAGCTGGATCGATATTCATGCGGTGGATTAATAAAGGCACAAAAGATCCTGCCAAAGTCGCAACAAATATCGAACCGAAAATCGCTGCTCCGACTAATAATCCGAGCAATAATTGGTGCTGCCAAAAATAAACGATTGCCACTACAACAACTCCACAAACTAAACCAGTAATCAGGCCCGTTCCCGCTTCACGAATTAAGAGTTTCATCTTACTCTGTTCTTCAATATCACCTGTCGCAATCCCGCGAACAGCTACTGCCAGCGCTTGTGTACCACTATTACCTGCCATCCCTGCAATTAATGGAATAAAGACAGCTAAAATAGCGACTTGATCGAGCGTTTTTTCAAAGATTCCCATTAAATTCGCGGTAATCATTCCTAGGAATAAAAGAATTATAAGCCATGGAAGACGCTTCTTCGCAGCAGTTAATGGACCTTTATCGAACGTATCCATTTCGGATACGGCAGCAAGTTTCGAGTAATCATCATTTGCTTCTTCTTCTAATACATCCAAAATATCATCGACTGTAATAATCCCAAGCAAGTGATTTTGGAAATCAACAACTGGTACAGCAAGGAAATTATAATCTTTAATCATTCGAGCCACTTCTTCTTGGTCTTCACTTACGGACACGCTCACTACACGTTCATTCATAATCGAACGGATTAACGTATCTTCATCGCAAATAATTAAGTCACGAAGTGACACGACACCAGTGAGTTTATTTTCTTCATTCACAACGAAAATGTAGTAAATGGTTTCGGCTTCTGGTGCTGCATTTCTCAATATCGTCATCGCCGAACGGGCGGTTGAGTTTTCAGGAATGACCACATATTCTGTTGTCATGATGGAGCCGGCTGTATATTCTTCATAGTGCAGCAAGTCCTTGATTTCTTGAGCAGACTCGTTATCCATGATCGTCAAATAGCTTGCCACTTGGTCTTTGCCAAGTTCGTTTAGAACATCTACTGCGTTATCGGCGTACATTTCCGATAACATATCTGCAGCATACGTGTTTTCCATTTCCTTTAGGAAAGGTTCGTATTCATCATCATCCAATTCGATGGACTGAAAAATTTCAGCCATTTCTTTAGGCGACAAGTACTCAAATATGATTTGTCTCATTTCAGGATCGATTTTTTCAAAAAATTGTGCTTGATCATACGGGTGCAAAGAAAGGAATTCTTCACGGAATGTGTCAAAATCACGATTGATCAGTATGGCTAATAACTTTTCGTCGTCCATTTCGTTTTCTTCTCGGTTGTATGGTTGCTCTGCCATGATCGTGTCCTCCTTTCATTGCTTACATAAAGACAATGACTTTCATTCATATGTAGTTATTTTATGGGTTACACTGTACACATAGCAACTTAATTCATGTGATGAGGTGAAAAACATGCCATATGACATCATTGGTGATATTCATGGATGTTATGAAGAACTTCTCGAATTACTTGAAGTACTTGGATATGAACAAAAAAATGGAACATTTATTCATCCAGATGGTCGAAATTTAGCATTTGTAGGCGATGCAGCTGATCGAGGTCCAGAGTCACTCGCAGTATGGCAATTGTTGTTCAATATGGACGATGCAAAAAAGTTATTTTATTGCCCGGGAAATCACTGCAATAAATTCTATCGCTACTTAAAGGGTTCGAATGTTCAAATTACACATGGTTTAGAAACGACAGTGGCCGAATTCAAACAATTGACTAAGTCAAAACAAGAGATATTCCGCAAACGATTCATCGCGTTTTATGAGAAGCTCCCTTTTTACCATCGACTAGATAATGAAAAACTCATCATTGCTCATGCCGGAATTCGCGAAGATATGATTGGTCAACCTATTCAAAAAAACATCATCACTTTTGTTTTATACGGAGATATTAGTGGAGAAAAACATCCTGATGGAAGACCTGTTCGAAAAGACTGGGCTAAAGCGTATCATGGAGATGCTTTAATCGTCTATGGTCACACACCTGTAAAAGAACCTCGCAAGAAAAACGCGACGATTAATATTGATACAGGCTGTGTATTTGGCGGGAAATTAACAGCACTCCGCTATCCCGAGATGGAGACGGTCTCCGTCCCTTCTAAACAGCCGTACATCGCTGAAAAGTTCCACGATTATGGGGATTATTGAAGTGCTAAAAAATCGTCCATGTCTTTTGGCAACGGTGCTTTCAACTTCATCACTTCTTTTGTTAAAGGATGTTTGATGGTTAGACTTGAACAGTGAAGAGCGGAGCGCGTCAGATCCTTGACTGACCCTCCGTAAAGTTCATCTCCGACTAATGGATGCTTAATATGAGCTAAGTGCACGCGAATTTGGTGGGTTCTGCCTGTGTGCAATAAGCAGCTAACATGCGTGAATCGCTCGAAACGCTTCATTACGGTTACGTCCGTATGCGCATAATGTCCATCCTCTTGTACTTCACGCTCAATAATACTCGTTCCTTTTCGTCTAATTGGCGCAATAATTGATTGCTGATCTATCTCTACAATACCTTCAACAAATGCTTCATACGTTTTTTTCAATAAATGATTAGAGGTCATTAAATGATGGATATGCCTATTTTTCACAAGACATATTAGACCTGACGTATCACGATCTAGACGAGTTAAAATATGAACAGTCGACGAAATGTGGTTCTGGTCATAATAGTATGCGATGATGTTCGCTAAACTCCCTGTCGGATGTTCTTTCGAAGGAATGGTTACGAGTCCAGCGGGTTTATTCACAACTAATAGCACGTCATCTTCGTACACAATATCGAGTTCCCCTGCTTGTAATAAAAGGCCGTCACTGACCTTTTCAGGCGGAAAAATAACGGTCACCATATCCCCTTTTTGGAGAATATGTCTGACCGTTTTTTCCTGTCCATTTACAAGTAATGATCCACCCTCATATTTGATGGCGGTTAGTGTTCGTTTTGAAATATCCCATTCGGCTAAAGCCTCTCGCAGTATTTGTTCTTTAGTCGAAATGAATGGTAATTGAAATTGATTAGACATCGCTGTCAATGAACGAGTCGTGAACGCGCGTCCAAAACGGAAACGGTCTAAAACGGGCGAAACGCACTTTTTCTTTTGCCACACGATACTCAATCGATTTGACATCTTTATGTAAAAGCTGAACATGATCCACCGTGACCATGAAATCGGGTGCTTTTACTGGTTTCAATACGCAAGTATGGTGTGCAGGTAAGACGAGAGGTGCACCTACCGTACGAAACACTCGGTTGTTAATGGATGCCATCTCCGTCAATTGCATCGCATCTAACGACGGGTGAATGACAGCTCCACCTAAGGCTTTATTGTAGGCTGTACTGCCTGACGGTGTTGACATACACAAACCGTCTCCACGGAATCGCTCAAAATGAGTGCCATTGAGTTCAACATCCATTACAAGCGTGACATCTGGCGATTTAATCGTGCTTTCATTTAAAGCTAAGTACTTTGTTTGGTCATCATTGCGATAATGAATCGTTGCTTCCAAAAGCGGATATTGAATCACTTCAAATTCTTTTTTAGCAATTGAAATGACCAACTTCTCGATTTCAGCCGGCTTCCAGTCCGCGTAAAATCCTAAATGCCCCGTATGAATACCTACGAAAGCAACCGTCGCTAACTGTTCACGATAGCGATGAAAAGCATGAAGGAGCGTGCCATCTCCACCAATGGACAGAACGATGTCAGGAGATTCTTCATTCCATTCCAAACCAAAATCCGACAAATACGTTTTGGCTCTATCCATCAATTCATTTGATAAGTCATCATTGCGTGATTGAATGAAAAATTTCATAAGCGTTTCGTCCTCCCTCCACTCGTTTTCGGGAAATCAGCAGGTCCAGTTTCCTTGTAATCGCTGAAATATTTTTGAGCTTCTTGAATTTCATTGCGAATTAAAGACATTTCCTCATCTAATCGAAAAGCCGCTTCAGCAGCACTTTGCAGACGATTCTTTATTTCCTCAGGAAATACACCCTTGTATTTATAATTTAATGAGTGCTCGATGGATGCCCAAAAATTCATGGCTAACGTACGAATTTGAATTTCAGCTAAAATCGTTCGTTCCCCGTGAATCGTTTGTACTGGGTATTCGATAATCATATGATACGAGCGATAACCACTCGGTTTTTCCTGTGAAATGTAATCGCGTTCCTCGATAATTTTCAAATCATGTCGGCTCCGTAAAAGCTCAACCACAGTTTCAATGTCATCGACAAACTGACACATCATACGAAGTCCCGCAATATCCGGAAGTTCATGTGCAAGTTGCGAAGATGGTTCAAAAGAAATCCCTTTTTCAAGGGTCTTGTCATATATACTTGCCAGCGGTTTGACGCGCCCCGTTACAAATTCAATGGGTGAATTGGTATTCTCTATTTCGAATTGCATTCTCATACCTTTTAGTTTCACCTTAAGTTCGTCTACTGCTTGCTTATATGGTTCTAAAAAACGCTCCCACTGCCCCATGACCCGTCCCCCTCATCATCAACAAAGCATTTATTGTTCTGCTAAATGCTCTTTAAATAGATCTTCAACGGCACTTGAAAATTCTTCACCGTAGTTATGATTTCCTTCAATATTGAAAATAAGCATTTCTAGTTCTTCTCTAAAGTTAGTTAAACGAATATCTTTGGCACCCCAAGCCAAGACAGGTTCTTGTTCACTCGTTAACGAAATCGCTAAAAGTGGCCAAACCGTTTTAGGGAATAACACATATGTATAACCTTCTGCGGAATCCATTAAATACACGAATGCCATTTCGTCCGAATCCGTAATTAATTGACCTCCAGCATTCACCTCAAGTTCTTCAGGCAATTCTTGTAGTAAAAAACGGATTTCTGTACCATTTTGTACACCACTATCAACATTATAAGTTTTACGCAAAGTAACTTCTTCCTTTCAAACAATACTTACTCATATTTTATCACAGCTTTGCCCAGCTTGCAGTTTGCAAATTTTCAAGGATAATAAAGTAAAGGTGGTTGATACAATGAGCAGTCAAACAGAAATCGAATTTAAAAATTTATTAACCGAAGAAGAATTTAATTCATTGCGTGATGCATTCTCATTAAGCGACACCGATTTTCATTCACAAACAAATACGTACTTCGACACAGACGATTTTCAATTAAAAGAAGCAAAAAAAGGTTTTCGACTCCGCGTGGTAGGTGATCGTAATGAATTAACATTAAAATCACCAGGGGACAACCCCCACACGATGTTAGAAATAACCGAACTGATTTCCAATGAAAAACGAGATCAAATTCTATCGCAAGGCTTTATCGATACCCATCTCTACCAAGCTTTTTCCCAACTTCCAAATCAAGTAAACGCTTTTGGATCACTGAGAACCGCACGCGCGGAGGTTCCATATGAAGGTGGTTTACTCGTTTTCGACCATTCTTACTATATGCAATTGGAAGATTTTGAAGTAGAATACGAAGTAGAAGATTTAGAAGCGGGACGCACACATTTTTATGATTTACTAAAAAAACACAATATCCCTACTCGACAAACCGACAAAAAGATTGCCCGGTTTATGAAAGAAGCGTTGCGGCAGAAAGGCTGATGAGTTTGAACTTCCAATCGATCAAAATGTTAATGGAAATTAATGCACTACAATCGTTTGGAGCTGTCCAAACATTCGCTGAACAAGGTGGTCAATCCTCTATGTTCACCGAAATGATGCAAGAAATGATGAACGAACAATCACCTGCATCTCAAGTCACTTCCGTTTCTCAAAATTTACTCGGTCAATTAAGTAGTGGATTTAGTGGTTCTAACATGATGCAGCAACTGACACCGATAACTTCAACTGTTAATAAATCCACAACGCAAACTGGCGACATTGCCGACATTATCCGCAAAGCCGCAGAAAAATATAACTTGCCAGAAAAACTAATCGAATCCGTTATTAAACAGGAATCGAACTTCAATCCAAACGCAGTCAGTCATGCAGGAGCATCTGGATTAATGCAACTTATGCCTGGCACAGCTAACTATCTTGGAGTAGGCAATCGATTTGACCCTACCGAAAACGTCATGGGCGGATCCAAATACTTACGCCAAATGCTCGATCAATTTAACGGCGATATCGACGTAGCCCTAGCAGCCTACAACGCAGGTCCAGGAAACGTAAAAAAATATGGTGGCATCCCACCATTTAAAGAAACACAAAACTATGTCCAAAAAGTACTTGGCTACTATCAAGCCTAATATGACCATGACGCGTTTGCGTCATGGTTTTTTGTATGGAGAATTTTTTTAGAAGGAGGCTTCTGCTGCTGCAGATGCTTGCCCATTTAAGCTCTAACGCCAATAAAACTGAGAATAACGCCAGATTATTTAGGCTTAACGCCAAATTATCACCTTGAAACGCTGTATTCCGTTGCCCAATCGCCACAATATTCACGAGTTGCGCCAAATTGTTAAGACGAAAAGACTTTTCAAGAAGGAGGCTTCTGCTACTGCTGAAGCTACACCAAAACCCTTCCCCCCTAATATCTTTCCAAATTGGCAATCTTCGTAAAATCGATTTGTTTGAGTAAATAAGGGAACGTTGATAGAATAGGATTACAGCGAAAGCAAAGGAGTTCTCAAGATGACCCGAAAGCCTATTATTCCTTACGAGGAAATTGGTCCGGAAAAATTGTCGCAACTAGTTGATGCATTTTACGAGAAAGTCGCGGCACACCCAAAACTTAAGCCTATCTTTCCTGATGACTTAACCGAAACTGCTCGTAAGCAAAAACAGTTTTTAACACAATATTTAGGTGGACCAAACCTTTATTCACAAGAGCACGGACATCCTATGATGCGTGCTAGACATATGCCTTTTCCAATTACACCAGATCGAGCACAAGCTTGGCTTGAGTGTATGAGTATTGCGATGGATGAAGTCGGTCTTGAAGGAAAAATTCGAGATGATTTTTACCACAGGCTTGTATTAACGGCTCATCATATGACGAACCGTCCTAATCAAGAGGAGGAAATCGAGTGACAAACTTGCAGATTCCGCCTACCGCGTATGTTTCTACGAGTTCGACTAAGCCAATTGAGTTGTATGCATTCTTAGATCCAATGTGCTCATCCTGTTGGAATCTACAGCCGATTTTAAGAAAACTTCAAGTGGATTATGAGCAATATTTTACACTTAGAATTGTTTTAAGTACTCAACTTTCTTCATTAAATAGCAGATGTTCACATGTGGAGGAGGATGGTTTTTCTCATCCAGCACTACCTTCTGTTGCTGTGAAAGCAGCAGAATTGCAAGGTAAACGAGCAGGTGTCCGTTTTCTACAACAATTGCAAGAACAAGTATTTTTAGATACTAAAAATGTCGCGACTTATCAAGTGTTAATGGATATCGCGGAGAAAGCTAATTTAGATGTAGCTGAATTTGAATCAGATATTAAATCGAAAGAAGCTTCTCGAGCACTTCAATGTGATTTGTATATTAGTCGTGAAATGGATGTTTCTGAAGTCCCGAGCCTTGTGTTTTTTAATGAACGAATCGAGGATGAAGGATTAAAAGTTTGTGGTGTTTACGATTATCAAGTATACGAGAGTATTTTGGAAGAAATGTTAGAAGAAAAGATTGTACCACAAGAACCGCCTGCATTAGAGGATTTATTTAAAAGGTATAATACACTCTCAACAAATGAAATTGCAGCGATTTACGGTGTAACAAGTTATGCAGCAGAACGCGAACTTAAAAAGCGGATGCTTTTGCAAGAACTTGAACGGATCCCAGTTGCAAATAACGTTCAATGGAGACTTAAGCAATATAAAAAATCATAAAATTCAAAGCATGGTATGTCATTACAAAAGACATACTGTGCTTTTTTTATTTCTTTAACCATTAGTCCATTGCACTCCGTAAGACTCTACCTATTCCAAGTGACATCAGTGTCAGCACATATCTAGGTATATGAAATCAAAGCATCTATAAACAGACAACAAAAAGAACCGCCTACTCCTATTACAGAGTGACGGTTCCTAACACAAAGGGGATGGGAGAAATGTTCACGTTCAAACAAAGGGGTGTATGTTCGTATGTGATGTATTTCACCTCTAAACAATATCATGACATAACGAATAAATCAATCCTTCACAAACTTTTTCACAGAATCGCCATACTGTAAACGTTTTCAAGTAAATCTATACCTTTTCCAGAAAGCAATTGTTATTTTTATATAATAAAACCTTCACCCGTTAATGGATGAAGGTTTTATTTTTAAGAGGTTTTAGCCTAATAAAAGCTTTTCTAATTCATTTAGTTTTTGCTCAAACACTTTACATGCTTCTTCGATTGGACTTGATGATGTCATATCTACGCCAGCTTTTTTCAATACTTCGATTGGCGTATCTGAACAACCAGCTTTCAAGAACTCATTGATGTATCGATCAACTGCAGGTTGACCTTCAGACAAGATTTGATTGCTTAACGCTACAGCAGCACTGTATCCAGTCGCATATTGATACACGTAGTAATTGTAGTAGAAGTGAGGAATACGAGCCCACTCTAAGCCGATTTCTTCATCTACAACCATGTCTTCACCGAAATACTTTTTATTTAATTCATAATAAACTTCGGTGTACTTATCAGCATTTAAAGCAACACCATCTTGATCAAGCTTATGGATTAAGTGTTCGAATTCAGCAAACATGGTTTGACGGAATACCGTTCCACGGAACCCTTCTAACCAGTAATTTAGTAA
The DNA here is from genome assembly GCF_057785155.1 of Paenisporosarcina sp. Taxonomy (NCBI): domain Bacteria; kingdom Bacillati; phylum Bacillota; class Bacilli; order Caryophanales; family Caryophanaceae; genus Paenisporosarcina; species Paenisporosarcina sp. Next base: position 17,606 of record NZ_JBYNRN010000017.1, on the reverse strand, counting down.
ATAAATACGTTTTTGTGGATCATCAATTGTTTTCAACATGTGGTCATTCAGCAAGGCTTCATTACATGTAGAAGCTACTTCTGCTACGAAAATCGAGTAGTCACCATAAACAAATGGTTGATTCTCACGTGAGTAATAACTGTGCAAGCTATGTCCAAATTCATGAGCTAACGTGAATAAGTTATTCACATTATCTTGCCAATTCATTAAGACATATGGATTTGTTCCATATGCTCCTGATGAGTAAGCACCAGAGCGCTTCCCTTTATTCTCAAGAACATCTACCCAACGATTTTCCAGTCCTTTTGTTGCAATTGATACATATTCCTCACCAAGTGGTGCGAAGCTTTTCAGCATAATATCTTTCGCTTCCTCGTAAGGTACTTCCATTTTCGACTCTTTCACAAGTGGTGTATACAAATCGTACATATGAAGCTCATCTAATTCTAAAACTTTCTTACGCAATGACACATAACGTTGTAACAAATGAAGATTTTTATTCACCGTGTTCACTAAATTATCGTAGACGTTCTCAGGAATATGATTGTTAGCCATCGCTGCATGACGAGCAGATGAGAAGTTACGAATTCTCGCATTCACATTATCTCGCTTAATATTTCCTGTTAGTGTCGTCGAGAAAGTGTTGCGGAACTTACCGAATGTCTCGTACATAGCGTGGAAAGCATCTTTACGCACTTGTCGGTTATCGCTTTCTAAGAAGCGACTGAAGCGGCCGTGCGTTAACTCTACGTCTTCCCCGTTTTCATCTTTTATTGTTGGGAATTGTAAGTCAGCATTATTTAACATTGAGAATGTTTCTGAAGAAGAATTCACTACTTCTGCCATTTGAGCTAGTAAAGCTTCCTGCTCTGCTGGTAAAACATGCGGTCGCATTTCGTTAATTTCTTTTAATACTTGTTTATATAATTGTAAGCCTTCATGCTCATCTAAGTATTTAGTCAATTCAGCTTCATCCAATGACAAAATTTCAGGTGTCATAAACGATAACCCAGTTGACACTTTTACATACAACTTTTTAATTCGGCTATCCATCGCTTGATAATGGCTATTAGCTGTATCTTGGTCTCCACGCATATGTGAATACGCATATAAACGGTTAATACGTTCTAATATTTCATCTTGGTAGGTAAATGCTTGGAATAAAGCTTCTGCACCATTAGATAGAGTCCCTTGGAACGATGAAGCCTTCTCTGCAAGAGTGCTTACTTCGTTAAATTCATTTTCCCAATCTGTATCCGTTGCAAAAATATCTTCGAGTTTCCATGTTAATTCAACTGGAACTTCTTCACGTGTTAATATTTTGTTCTTTGTATTAGTAGACATTATTATTTTCCCCCTATTTCAGCGTTCAACTAATGAAACAACTTCTTTATTTTCTCAATATTCAGTACGTTTTGCAACTATAAGCTGGAGAAAGATTTCCAATAATCTCTCCTCAGGAATTTTTTGTTTAAGAAGTGATGAATCTACTCTTAAACCTAATTGTTTCAAGATATGAATATAAGACAAGCATAGTTCTCTTGCCAACTTATAATTATTTTCTCTCAAGTTCTGCAGCAAAAAGACCTCAATTTGTTCATTTGAAATATCATGAAATTGAATTTGCTGTTCCATGCACATATGAATAAATGCGAGTTGCCATTCAGCATGTCTGCCATTTAAATGCTTGTCTGTTCCTAAAGGAACGCCAACAAAAAGTGGTAATTCAATAGGTTGTAATTGATTAACATAACAAATTCTTAAAAAAGGATCCTTCACACCTTTCTTACTTATTAATACAGCGTTCGTTAAAAAGCGCTTTCGATACCGTTGGAAAATGTCCCAATACACCTTTCCTTCTACACTTGTTAAAGGTTTAAATTGCCTAAATGGAAAGCTCTGCAAACGCCTCGGTAGCATTCCTATTTTGGCAATAAAACGAGTCCCTTGTAAATGAATGAGATGTGAATAGTAAATAAATTGTTCAGCGTTCGGATCATACGCGATAATACTCGCATCTCCAAAATCATCGTACTGAATAAAGGCTTGCCGGAAATGAGTTAGTTGAATAATGACGATTCCGTTTGGAGGAACCTCAGGATATTCAAATGAACGAAGTATCCATACGGGTTCTATATTTAATTTCAAATAGCCTCTAGATCTTAAATCTCGAACTTCAATGGGAATTGTACAGCATTGGAATTCAATAGCGTATGATTGGTGTGTGCTTTTAACAAGTACATCGGGTCTTTGGCAAATTTCAGGCAAATAGCTTTCTACGAAGATTTCCAAACTCTTTTCTTCAAAGAACTCAGCTAATTGCAATTTGCCTTTTAAATGAATGGGAGATTCTCTTTCTGAAAAGGAAGTAAGACAGTCGCTTAATACAATATGCGCGAAATGGGGAATCATGACTTGTCCAATTTTTAAACGAACGGGGTTTTCGCATTGGGGACAGAAGAATGTCATCGTTTTACGTAACTGAATTAGGGTTTCAGTCGGCACATGAGTGGTGATTGTAAAGATTTCTTTTTTGTCATTAAGTGCAGTTAATATATAAACACCTCCTGAAAATAATTATACGAATTTTCAGAAAGTAAATCAAATGAAAATTTTCCTTTAATGGCTAACGAAAGAAAATCCTCCCAAACTGGGAGGATTAATTAAAGTGCTGATTAACTTGTTCAAATACATGATCGGCCATTATTTCTTTGCCGTATTCCTGTAATCTGTGTATCGTAACTGTTGATAATGAAACATATTCAGAAAGAATACTGACGAGATTAATCATTTCTTTTTCATTCATCTCTTCTTCATTCACACCAATATTTAAATAGTAGTGATTATCTAATACAAACAATGAACTGTTAACAGCTTCAGGAAGTTTTACACGTTTAGCTAACGGAATTAAATCTTCAAAATCTTTAACATAGAATGTATATTCGCCTACGATTCCTTCGTCGGCAGCAAATATATCTCCATACTCATCAAACGATGGTTCATCTGTAGAACTTTCACTCATATTCGAGAAAAAATGACCTTTATCATCCACATCGTATGGTGACTCTACACGTTTCCCGTCCTTGTTTATCTGAGCACGAGTAACTGTCACTTCAAGACCTTTATCCATAGCATGGACTTGTATCCATAAAGGACCTTCTATTTCAAAATCAGATTCATCATTAATTTCATCCATCATTTCCCAAAAAAGTTCTTCACTTTTATCGCGATTAAACCAAATTTCATCACGGCTGAAGCCTCTTTTTTCGATGTCGATGTATGAAATGTAGAATTTTACTGTGTTTTCATTTATGCGTTCGATATCCATTTTACACATCTCCCTTCAATTACATTCAAGGGAAAGCCCCTTTTTCTAGCAACACTTCAAGCCATAATGAACAGTGTCTATCTCTATTGTATGATGGGCTTTGCGAAAATGAAAAGGATATGCTTTCACTCATCATATTTTACAATGTATTAGCATTGTAGTAGACAAAACCAAGGAAAGCAAGGGATATAACAGAAAATGACCGTCAACTCACCTTCATAAATTTACGAAGGGATTGATCAGTCATTTTTCAGTCGAATTTAGTTAACCATGCGTTGAGCTTCAAGTAATTGATAAGCTCGAACTTTTCGAGGTAAAAAACGACGAATTTCATCTTCGTTATACCCAACTTGTAGACGCTTTTCATCAAGGATGATTGGACGTCTTAATAACCCCGGATGTTCTTGAATTAATTCATATAGACGTTGTAGTGGTAAACTTTCCACATCAACATTTAGTTTTTGGAATATTTTAGAACGAGTTGAGATAATTTCATCTGTCCCGTCTTCAGTCATACGTAAAATTTCTTTGATTTCGCTAATACTTAGCGGTTCAGAAAAGATGTTGCGCTCAGTATAAGGAATGTCATGTTCTTCTAACCATGCTTTCGCTTTACGACATGATGTACAGCTAGGTGAAGTAAACAATGTAACCATCATAGGAACACTTCCTTTCAAATGTGTAACAAAAACTATAAGTTTAATCTAGGTTTAATTAGAATGAATTTAATATAGGTTGCTAAAAATTATTATACACCATTTTTGACCAATTGAATATAGATTCTCAACAAAAAGTCAAGTAATTTAAATATCCGTCACAATTCTGCAATAATATGTAGATAAAGACTGTGTTCGCATATATCTTATTAAATCTTACACTATTAATATACCCGCAGTGACTCCGTAATAAACGTAAAATTTTAACTTTTTTTCATTCTCAATTAGAATTTGAAAATGAAAATACAACTTATTCTTCTCTACTAATAATACGTACGAGCACCTCAAAAGGTTTCATTTCTACATAAAAAAGATTCCATTTCATATTCTGAAAAGGAATCTTTTTCACATTATGGAGTATAGTCAACGCCAGGCGTATAACGATTGCCAGCATTCCAAAGTAAATATTCATTAATGCCAGCTTCATTTAATGCTTTAATTTGAGCTTCTACTTCAGCTTTGCCATATCTCAAATAATTACCAGCCCCTAAATAAGAAGCAGTGAAATCTTGTATCCAAGGTCGAGATATTGGAGGGTTTTCAAGTTTTGCTAACGTTGCATTCTCAGCTTTTGCATATTCTTGTACAAGACGATACGGTTCTAAATCAGGTTTTTTAATACCGAAATAAGACGTCCAGTGACTTGGATAAATCATGGATGAAATGACATCGACATTTGAAGAAATTTTGCTAAAGTTTTGTCCAATACCGGGCGCTTCAGGTAGTGTGGCAGAGTATCCAAAGATATCAACCGATACTTTGACACCATACGGCTTTAATTGCTCACGTGCATACGCTACAAAGTCCGTAACTGCATTTACACGTTGTTGTACATCATCTTCCTTCGATGTCGCGTAATCACCTTTACCGTATTTCAAAACGTCTGAACGTGTTTCAAAACCTTCTGGGAAGCGTACATAATCAAATTGGATTTCTTGGAACCCCATTTTAGCTGCTTCAATCGCAATTTGAACATTATAATCCCACACTTCTTTCATGAATGGATTAACAAAAGCTTCTTTTCTACCATTCTTCCAAACGCTAGATCCTTCAACAAATGAAAGTTCTGGTTTAGCTTCTGCTAATGCAGTATCTTTAAAAACAACAACACGTGCAATTGGGTAAATTTGTTTTTCCTCTAATACTTCTAATACTTCACGAGGGTTTTTCATGTATTTATTGCCAATATTCAATGCTGCTAAAGGTGAATCTTCTGCTGGAACATATGTTAGATCACCAAAATCGTCTTTAATGTCGATTACCATGGCATTTAAATCAGTAGTATCCATTAATTTTAATAAATCATTGAATCGTGCCCCGCCTGCACTATGTCCCGTTACATAAACACCGCGAATGGCATCTGGGTATGTAAAAGTTAAACCTGAATCATATGTAAAAAGTGTCGATGCTGAAACCATTTCCTCATCTACTGCTACAAATCCATATGTACGTTCGGTAAAATCTGCTGAAGTCGCCTTTTTTTCTTCTGCAAAAGTTGCTTGTGATGTAGTTAAAAGACTAGTTGCTACCAGTGCGCTTATGCCTAACCATTTCATTGCTTTCATTCTAATATGAACACCCTTTCTACTTCTATTTTAACAATTTTATCTATAATTAAAATGGTCTATTTGTCATATTAAATAGATTCTAATGCAATATAAAAAGCCCTCTTAGTGGGAAGAGTGCTTTCAAATTATTCTTATATCCATTTTCATGCCTCAATCATCCAACACGACCGGAAAATAACGGGAATCGGTGCTTTTCATATTATATTTTCTTGTATGAAGTGTAATCCGTATTTTAAATATGATTCAATCATTCAACTTACCAGCATATTAACTCTTACATGGTAATACAATTGCAATTCTTAGAATCAATATTTATCTCGTCAATAGTATAATTAGCAAAATTAAAAAATAATATTCTATTGATTAAATACGGTTGCATAACACCGGTTAAGTATTTCAATATTTCAAAAGAAGAAATACTAACAATAAAATCTGCAATTGAATTAATAGAACTTACAGTGAATTTTTTATTTATATCCTTAAAATCTTTTCTTTCTAGTCTTACTACATTAGATAAGTATTCATGTGCACAATTATAATCATGTGTTTTACCCGGAATTACAATCGGGAAAATTTTACCAGTACTACCAGTGTATCCACCAGAAAAAGACAATGCAATTTTAGTTTTGTTTCCATATTCCTGAACAAGTTCATCAACACCGTATTCATCACTTGCGACCACTAAAATATCTACGTCGTTAAAGATAGACAGATCCTGTAAATTATTAATTCTTTTTTTATAAATTGTTACCTGAGGATTTTCTATCCTATCACAAATATACTGTTTTGCAACATCAACTTTGGATTTGCCAATATCCTTTAAAAGAAATGAAGATTGGCGGGTCAAATTTGTCCTTGAAATAATATCATCATCCACTATAATAAATTTACTAACCCCACTCGTAATCAACTTTGAAATAATCCCCATTCCAATAGTTCCACAACCAATTATACCTACTTTTTTATTCATTATGTTTTTTTGGATTTGATAACGGTTTTGATTTTCCGTTTCAATTTCCCCCCATATTGGTATAACTCGTCCGTAAATACTTTCTAAATCTCGATATTGTTTAGAGAGGTTTTCTCTCTCTACACCTATGTATCTCTCCTCTAGTAATAAATCTATAATCTCGCTCATTTCATTTAATTCACTTTGAGAAGTGATTTTCAATTTATCTCTTATATCCTCAATTGAGTTTGTTTCAATTAGTAATTTTATAATATCTCGTCCCAAAGATGTTAATTCAAAAATATTCCCAACATCTCCATCTTCCAAAGGCCTAGAAATGATGACTTTAAAATCTGCTTCATTTAATAGAACTCTTACATATGGTTTGAACTTTAATAACATACTAAATCTCCTCCCAAAAAAATAAAGCCCACCAATGGCGGGCAGTATTCGTTTTTAATTATCGAACAGTATAAACATCGTTCTCACACCATGCCATTTTAATAGGCTCTCCAGTAACTTTTTTCATATTTTCACCCCCTTAAATGGAATACTCTTTAATAATATCATAAATTATGGAAAAGTCAAAATATTTTTATTATAATAATAGTTTTTGAAACCTCTATATTTAATATATTTACTTCAATTAACTAATTTATAATATCCGAAGATACTAACAAAAATGAGAATATACCAAGTAGAATAGAAATTGAAGAATAAAATTTACAAAAAAATAGAGTAAGCATGAATAAATTCATTCACCTCTCAAAGGTCTGTACGTGAGTGTTATAGCATAAGGTCACTGTTCAAGGATTCCATCTAGTTTTCTTTTGACTTCAGCCTGTAGAACTCGGTCATACACGGTTGGAATGAATAATGGTCGTTTTGTTCCATCATCTTTTGCAGTATAGACTTTTCGATATGATTTAGCTCAGAACGTTTTTCTCTTAAAGATTCTTAGAGCACTCTTAAGTTGTGTTCCAAACATTTTAATATTCTTTAATCGTTACGTTATCCACTCCTTGAGAACACCCGTTTCTCTTCACATCATGGATAATTAAAGGATGACCAAACTTTGTTCATTTAGTTATACCATTTGCGTTTCTTACCAGATATTTCTCCACACGAAAGCCTTGCTTTTTCGAAAAAGTTCATTCATGTATCCATTCCTTCCGAATTCATTAGCTGGTTGAATAGGGTTACACTGACCATCTTTAGAAACTCGTACTCAGCCCTAAAAACCTACTTTTCTTTCGGTTCCAGTTCTTTGGCTATCAACTTCAGCGGCTTCTGTTTAATACATGGAGATTTTTAAGCGCAATTGCTTATCTTACATGGACAGACGGGCATAGCATATGAACAATGACTTTTTGATTAATATCTGTCTTACAAGCGATCCTGTCCTCAATCTTTTCCATTTTATTAACTAGAACATCTTCAAAACCCGGCAAAAACATGTTAAAATTCATTTGCACGCATCTCTATTCTTACTTGTTTCTCGACAATTCAAGTATATAAGATATGGATGATGACGTGCTTTTTTCATGCGCCACATTTATTATGGAGAATTATTTTGATTCTCTGCACAAAATCTCACGCCACCCGCACTACCAGTCAACAATTCATTACAACAAGTTAGGGACTTCCACCCATTAGAGAAATGCGCTGCCAAACACACAAAAATGACTCCGAAACAATATCGGAGTCATTTTTGGGTTAACAGAACTTTATTAAAATAAGGAATTTCATGATTTTAAGTTGTTAGAAAACAATTCCTACCTTATACTCGCGATGCAGAAGTTAGTTTTAAAGATTCAAACTCACGTTCTGAACAGAATACAAAGTGTCCAGGCGTTACTTCTCGCATTGCAATTTCTTCTCCGTCAGTATAGTTATGAGACGTTGGATCATACGATTTACGTACGCGTGTACGCTCATAGTTTGGATCTGGAAGTGGAATTGCTGATAATAACGATTGAGTATAAGGATGTAACGGATTGTTGTAAAGCTCTTCAGCTGGTGCAAGCTCTACTAATTTACCGAAGTACATTACGCCAATGCGGTCTGAAATGTATTTAACCATCGATAAATCATGGGCAATAAACAAATACGTTAAACCTTTTTCTTCTTGTAATTCTTTAAGTAAGTTAACTACTTGAGCTTGGATTGACACGTCAAGTGCAGAGATCGGCTCATCCGCAATGATGAATTCTGGATCTACTGCTAATGCACGAGCAATACCAAGACGTTGACGTTGTCCTCCTGAGAACTCATGTGGATAACGGTTAGCGTGCTCTTTATTTAAACCTACTGTTTCTAATAATTCATGAACACGATCTTTACGTTCTTTAGCAGATTTCGTAATACCGTGAATATCCAAACCTTCTGCAATAATATCCAAAACTTTCATACGTGGATTTAAAGATGCGTATGGATCTTGGAAAATCATTTGCATTTTACGGTTAAAAATCTTCAAATCACTTTTAGATTTTTTACCATGCACGTCAACGCCGTCGAATAACACTTCACCGTCAGTTGCATTGTACAGACGAATAATTGAACGTCCAGTTGTAGATTTTCCACAACCTGACTCCCCAACTAAACCAAGCGTTTCACCGCGGTAAATATCAAAACTAATATCGTCAACCGCACGCACTTCGTTTGGTTTGCCTTGATTGAAATATTGTTTTAAATTTTTAATTTCAAGCAATTTTTCAGCCATCAGTGCGCACCTCCTTCATAGTAGCGACTACCAGGGAACTTTTTCATACGTTCAATGATAGCTGCTGGTGGTTCAACTTGTGGTGCATCTGGGTGCAATAACCAAGTAGATGCGAAATGAGTATCGCTCACTTGGAATACAGGCGGTGCTTGTTCGATATCAATTGCTAGCGCATATTCACTTCGAATAGCAAATGCATCCCCTTTAGGAGGATCTAACAAGTCCGGTGGTGTACCTGGAATTGCATATAGTTTAGCATCCTCTGTATCTAGTGATGGCATAGAACTTAATAATCCCCAAGTATAAGGATGTTGTGGGTTATAGAAAATTTCATCTACTGTACCCATTTCTACAATGCGTCCACCATACATAACTGCTACACGGTCAGCTACATTTGCAACTACACCTAAATCATGTGTAATGAAGATAATTGATGTATCAATTTTCTTCTGCAAGTCTTTCATTAATTCCAAAATTTGAGCTTGGATAGTTACATCAAGTGCAGTTGTAGGCTCATCCGCAATCAAAATTTGTGGGTTACATGCAAGCGCAATTGCAATAACAATACGTTGGCGCTGTCCACCAGAGAATTGGTGAGGGTATTGCTTAATACGCAATTCAGGTTTAGGCATCCCAACCATACGAAGTAGGTCAATTGCAATTTTACGAGCTTCTGTTTTACCAACACCTTGGTGTTTTAACAATGGCTCAGTAATTTGTCTACCAATTGTCATTGTTGGATTTAAAGAAGTCATTGGATCTTGGAAAATCATCGAGATGTCTTTCCCACGAATTTTTTGCATTTGTTTATCTGAAAGTTTTGTTAAATCTTTACCGTTAAATAAAATCTCGCCACTCTTAAACTCTGAACTTGATTCTGGTAAAAGACGCATAATTGCTTTTGTAGTAACGGATTTACCTGAACCCGATTCTCCAACAATCGCTAACGTTTCCCCTTTTAGCAAGTCGAAGTTTACACCACGGATGGCTTTAACTTCACCTGCAAAAGTATGGAAGGAAAGCTGAAGGTCTTTTACTTCTAAGATTTTTTCCATAGTCGCTTCCCCCCTATTAGTCTTTCATTTTCGGATCAAATGCATCACGTAATCCGTCACCCAGTAAGTTAAATGCAATCATTAATACACTCAAAACTAATGCTGGGAAGAACAAGATGTGTGGCTGGAATTCAAGCAACTGTATACCATCATTGATTAATGTACCTAATGATGCAGCTGGTGCTTGTAAACCTAGTCCAATATAACTTAGGAATGCCTCGAAGAAAATGGCACCTGGTATTGTGAACATTGTATTGATGATAATAATTCCTAAAATATTAGGAAGTAAATGTTTTAGTATGATTCGATTGTTACTTGCGCCTAATGTGCGAGATGCCAAAACGAATTCTTGGTTTTTAAATCTAAAGACTTGACCACGAACAATTCGCGACATCCCAATCCAACCGGTTAAACTGATGGCAATAATAATCGCAGTAACACCTGGTTCCATAACCATAATCATTAAAATAACGATAATTAAGTTAGGAATACCGATTAAAATCTCAACAACACGTTGCATTATATCGTCAACACGTCCGCCGTAATAAGCAGATATGCCTCCATATGCAACACCAATCACCATATCAATTAAAGCAGCCATAAACGCGATGAATAAAGAAATTTGAGTACCAGACCATACACGAGAGAACATGTCTCGTCCTAAACCATCTGTACCAATCCAATAATAAACATCAGGATCAACATTCTTTAATTCATATAAATCTACTTCTTCTCCAGCAAGAAGTCCATGACCATCTAATATTCCTAGATTTTCAAAACCAGGTACCTTTGGAGGCAGATTTGAATGAGTAATTGTCTGTACTTCCCCATCATGCGGACTAATCATTGGTCCGATAAACGCCATTAAAATAATGAATACTAAAATGACCATACTAATGATCGCAGCTTTGTTTTTTCGGATACGCAACCAAGCATCTTGCCAAAAACTTAAACTTGGTTTTGAAATTCTTTCAGCTTGACTTTTATCTATCGTAACTCTTTCAAAAGAGCCTTCAGGTAGCTTATCAAGATTTTGTGTCATTAACTATCTCCTCCTGATAAACGAATACGTGGATCAATAATACCGTAAAGAATATCTACTAATAAAATAATACCAATAAGGAATACCGAGAAGAACAAAGTAGTTCCCATTATGATTGAATAGTCACTTACCTCAATTGAGCGTACAAATTGTTCACCAATTCCAGGAATCGCAAAGATTTTTTCGATTACAAGTGAACCAGTCAGTAATCCAGCAGCTAATGGTCCCATTACAGTTACAAGAGGAATCATAGCATTACGGAATGCATGCTTGAATGCAACTTCATAACCGTTAGCTCCCTTAGACTTAGCTAAAGTAATGTAATCAGAGCTCAAAACTTCAATCATTTCTGTACGAATGAAACGCGCTGAGATTGCTAGCGGACCCATCGCTAAAGCTAAAGACGGTAACACACTGGATTTAAACCCTTCATTCCATAACGCAACCGGGAAGAGGTCAAATCGTACTGCTAACCAGTATTGTAACATCGCAGCAAATACGAACGATGGAATGGATATTCCGAGGATGGATACGATCGTACTTCCATAATCCCAGAAACTATTCTGTTTAAGTGCGGCGATCATACCTAATATGATACCGACTGTCACACCGAAGAACATCGCTTGAGCACCCAATTGCATGGATGGTCCTAAACGTTTAATAATTAGATCGGTTACATCGGCACCTTTAAAGGTAAACGAATTCCCCAAATCACCTTGCACAAGATTAAGCATATAAATTCCATACTGAACTGGAACGGGTTTGTCTAAACCATATTTCGCTTCAACTAATGCTAGTTGCGCAGGGGATAGTTTTTCAGCGGAGCTAATAGGGGAACCTGGTAGCGTTTTCATTAAGAAAAATGTAGCTGTCGCAATCAGGAAAAGAGTAATAAACATGTAAAACACTCGTTTAATAATATACTTTGTCATCTTCGCACCTCCTAAAAAATAAAAACATTTTAAATATACTTTAAGTCTATTATCTATATAAACAGATTAAACTAGTTATTTGCAACATTAATTTTTGAAAACAGGAAATTTTTTGTGAATTCACACTCATTTAAAAAGAGAGTATATGGGCCCTATTGGAATCCATATACTCTCTAACTATGAGATTTTTAAAAGATTAAAAAATTATTCTTTGCCTTCGATGAAAGCCCACTTGTAGCTATAGTCTCCACCGAATTGGTGAGATACAACACCTTTTACGTATGGTTTTACAAGTTGCATAGTACCACGTTGGTAGTTAGGTGAAATACCATAATCTTCAGCGATAAGAATTTTCTCAGCTTCAGCCATTGCATTCCAACGAGCTTCTGCATCAGTAGCTAATTCACCAGCTGCAGCAGTGATTAACTCATCATATTTAGGATTTGAGTAAGACATCATGTTGTTACCACCATCAGTCACGAACAAGTTCATGAATGTGTATGGATCTTGGAAGTCAGGACCCCATCCAGCACTTTGAATATCGTAATCTTGAGCAGTATCAAGGTCTAAACGTACAGCGAATGGTACTTGTTTAAGGTTAAGAGTTAACCCTTCAAGAGTACCTTCCATTTGTGATTTGAAGTACTCGTCCATTTTCTTAGAAAGATCTGAGTCTCCACCAAGTAATTCAAGTGATAATTCAGTAACACCTAGCTCAGCTAAACCTTTTTCCCAAGCAGCTTTCGCTTCTTCTGGATTGTAGCCACCTAAGTCGCCGTTAATATCACGGAAATCGTTAGCGTTTTCATCGAAAGTGAATTCAGCAGGTACTAAGTAGTTAGCAGCTACAGAACCGTTATTTAATACTACATTTACTAAATCTTCTTTGTTGTAAGATTTAGAGATTGCTTCACGAATATTTTTGTTAGCAAGAGGTGATGGCTTACCATTACGCTCTTGGTTGAATTTGAAGTAGAATACTACTGAATCTTTTTCTTTTAATAATTCTGGATCATTTGCATATTGTGCAGCAAACTCACCTGAAAGACCTGTGCGGTCAACTTCACCAGTTTTGTAAAGGTTAACAGCAGTTGCAGTTTCTTTAACTACGTCGTAGTTAATTTGAGTAAGTTTTACATTTTCTGCATCCCAGTATTGATCATTTTTAACTAATGACCAAGAAGATCCTGTTCCATCCCACTCAGTAAGAGTGAAAGGTCCATTAGAAATCAAAGCGTCTGAGTTTGTAGCATAAGCGTCACCTTGTTCAGTAACGAATTTTTCATTAAGTGGTAAGTAAGTTCCGAAAGCCATTAAAGAAAGGAAGTAAGGAACTGGTTTTTCTAAAGTTACTTCTAAAGTTTTTTCGTCAAGAGCTTTAACACCTAATTCGTTAAAGTCAACTGAACCTTCAGAAATTTCTGTTGCATTTTTAAGTACGCCAGCCATCATGTATGGACCGTACTCAGAAGCAGTGTCAGGGTTCATTGCACGTTTCCATGCGAACTCGAAATCACCAGCAGTTACAGCATCGCCGTTAGACCATTTAGCATCACGGATCTTGAATGTGTAAACTAATCCATCTTCAGAAATTGTAGGTTCTGCTTCAGCCATAGCTGGAACAGCTACATTTTCTTGGTTCAAACGGTATAAACCTTCAGCTACGTTGTTTAAAAGATCAAATCCTACTGAATCTGTTACAAGTGAAGAATCCATTGTTGGAATCTCTGCAGTTGCGATAAGATTAAGAATTTGCTCCTCATCTACTTCAGTTACATCTTCTGAACCATTGTCCTCACCTTTATCAGATGGTGCAGCTGGTTCGTTCTTGTTATCGTCGCCGCCACATGCAGCTAAGAAAACACTAAGTACTAACATTAGGCTTAATAGCCAAACTAACTTGCTCTTCTTCACAAAGTTGACCCCCTTAAATTTTCTGAAAAATTGGTACAATGTTTATTATACATAATCTAAAAAATCTGTACAGTCTTTTTTTGAATATTATTTACACTTATGTAACAGAAAGATTACAGAAAGATAACAGAACCCTTGGCATAAAAGGGTTTTTTAAGAATTGTGAATATTTAATTCCTTGTGGAAATTTTTGATTTTTTCTATCAATTCTAATACAATATTAAAAGGATTGAGGTGTATAACTTGAAAAAGAAGTTCGTAATATTTGTTGTTTTGCAAATATTGATTGTGACAATCATGTTTCTGCACTACCAAAAGGTCGGTTTAACTCCATATATTAATTCATCGTTTTTCGTTGGAGGATTACTTGTTTTTATTGGACTAATTATTTATGTTGTTTCAAATGGATTTTTTGATATCTTTACAATGAGTATGAGAAAAGCATTTACTCCAAAACGTTATCAAAAAGAAACGGAATCGATGCGATCGCCATCAGATATTTTAGATTTTCCTTATATCCCATTTTTCCAACTAGGTGGGTCCATTTTACTTTGTATGTTAGTGGCTTTAGCAATTTATTTCTTGTAATTTTTTTCACTTGATTTTGGAGTTTCTTCTATAATATAATAACTATCAAAATATACGTTAATTGCAAAGACGAAGAGTAGTACATTTGAACGGGCAGTTTAGAGAATCTGTGGTTGGTGAAAACAGGTCTTCCCTTCAAATCGAATGGACTTCAGAGCATATTCGGCGAACTTGTATAAGTGTAGTCGAATACGTCCCCTTCACGTTACGAAGTTAAAGAGGTCAAGAAACTTTGACAATCTGGGTGGTACCACGGATTCACACATCATTCGTCCCTTTTTAGGGAGATTGATGTTTTTTTTTATATTTAAGGAGGAATTTAAACATGAAAAAAATTTTTTCAGGTGTCCAACCAACGGGTGTTGTTACGTTAGGTAACTACATCGGTGCATTCCGTCAATTCACAACATTACAAGACGAGTACGATTGCTTATTTTGTATTGTTGACCAACATGCCATTACTGTACCTCAAGATCGATTAAAGCTCAGAGAATCAATCCGTTCTCTTGCGGCTCTTTATTTAGCAGTTGGCATTGACCCGCAAAAAGCAACGCTATTCATTCAATCTGAAGTCCCTGCACATGCCCAAGCAGGATGGATTATGCAATGTATTTCTTATATTGGTGAACTTGAGCGAATGACTCAGTTTAAAGATAAGAGTGCAGGAAAAGATGGTGTATCGGCTTCATTATTAACCTACCCTCCTCTTATGGCAGCTGACATTCTTCTTTACCAAACGGATATTGTTCCAGTTGGGGACGATCAAAAACAACACGTTGAGTTAACACGTGATCTAGCAGAACGTTTTAACAAACGCTATAACGACATTTTAACCATTCCAGAGATTCGCTTACCGAAAAACGGTGCTCGAATTAAATCACTTCAAGATCCGTTAAAGAAAATGAGTAAATCGGATCCGAATAAAAAATCAACCATCACTTTATTAGATACGCCTAAAGAAATTGAAAAGAAAATTAAAAGTGCAGTTACGGATTCTGAAGGTATTGTTGCTTTTGATGTTGAGAATAAACCAGGAGTATCAAATCTGTTAATCATTGAATCAGCTTTAACAGGAACGTCAATTGAAGATTTAGTTGCTCAATACGAAGGTGTTGGATATGGAGATTTTAAAGCATCAGTTGCTAAGAGTGTTATTGATCACCTAACACCCATTCAAGAACGTTACGAAACTCTTCTACTTTCAGAACAATTGGATGACATATTAGATGAAGGTGCAAGAAAAGCAAATGCCATGGCGTTGAAAACTCTTAAAAAAATGGAGAACGCGATGGGCTTGGGAAGAAAACGATAATCGCTAAAAGTACAAAAGAACAAACGAATACGAAAAAATCGGGTGTCTGGAAGATAAATAGCCAGACACTTTCCCATGAGTACCCAAGGGATCGGTAGTTCATATAAAACAGCACATGCGAGCAACTAATCACGACGAGAATATAACAACCAACAAAAGCCATCCATTTAGCCAAGTACCGCATCCTTTTGTACTAGCATATGATTGCTTCAATACCTTCATACAATATTGGTTTTTTGTTTATACGAAATCCCCACAACTCCTCTTAGTTGTGGGGATTTTAAATTCTAATGGGAAATCCTTAATTCGTGTATTTGTAGATGAGCTTTCACTTTCAAGCGGCAATCTTTCACTTTCAAAATGTTATTATTCTTGTTCACAAGAAGACCTTTCAATAAATTTTTGAAATAATATTGTTAAAAACAATTTCATTTTCACTGATTACAGTTGATTGAAATGGATGCGGCGTAAAACATCTGCTCCTGTATCGCTGCGCTAGCTTCGTCGCAAAAATTCGCACCAAATTCTTTGGTACGAATCTTTCCAGCGGAATCAGCAAGAACTGAAGACCCTGGACTGAGCATCGCGAGGGAAGCGGCTGAAGTCTTGCCCGCGGAAAGCGTCCGCAGAAATGGAAATCAACAACCTGCCTCAACTACACTCACTATTTTTACTCAATCAAAAATCCCCACAACTCAGCTTTCGCAAAGTTGTGGGGATTCTCTATTAAGAATTTATTTAGAAGATTTAACTGGATCTTCAGAAATTAATTCAACTTGATTCCAATCAAAGTTACCAGAGTAGTCAATATCATAGTACTTCACAGCATGGTTAACTGGACGAAGTTCTAAACGGTATTGAGTTGGAATGATCGGAACATTTTCAGACATATATTCTTGCCATTCGCGGAATTTACCTGCACGGTATTCAGAATCGAATGCTTCAGGAGAGTCGATAGCAGCTAAAAGCTCTTCTAACTTCTCAGAAGTGTAACGGCTGAAGTTATATTGTGCAGTTTTTGAGTAAAGACCTGATGGTGATGGGTTAGTACCTGTACCCCATGCAGCCATGAAGATATCGATTTCTGGATCGTCAGCTTGAACTTTATCATAGAAGCTGTTGAATTCGATTGTACGACCTGTTGCAAGAGTTACATTTAAACCAACATCTTTCCAGTTTTGCAAGTAGAATGATGCGATATCTTCAGCGATATCTCCACCTGACATTGTAGCAAATTTAATTTCAAGCGGTTTTCCATCTTTGTTTTCACGTAGTCCGTCGCCATCAACATCTTTGTATCCAGCTTCGTCTAATAATGCATTCGCTTTATCAACGTCATATGTGTATCCTTCTAATGTATCATCATAGAATGATGCGAATACTGGTGGAATTAGTGAAGTTGCACGCTCACGTAAGTTGTTGTAATACACTTCAGAAACTTGTTCTACGTCGATTGCATAACCCATAGCTTGACGAAGTT
>NZ_JBYNRN010000016.1:0-53145 GCF_057785155.1 Paenisporosarcina sp. | reverse complement strand
AGCATCTGCCTTGATATTAGATTGTCTAGATAAAGGGAAGTATCCTAGTTGGGATGGATCGAATTCTGAATCAGTTGAATTAGCCAAAAAGCTAGGTTACATATTGAAAGAATCATATGATACTTATTTTATTGATAATATGAAGTAGTTTTAATGAGATGTTTTCTTCTTCTAACGTTTTAGTAGAACAACCGGCTGCCTTAACAAGGTGGCTTTTTCTTATGGCCTAGATTTTATTCGTATACCTATACTTAGTGTTGTATGTTACTGAACTTAGATTGTTTAACGAGTTCTTGGACCTTAACGAAAGAGTTAAACCTCAGAAAATTTAACGTGCTCTGTTGAAATCTTACCTGTAATCGCACACACATAAGTCTGACGAAGTGTCTCAATTATTATTTATGTATCATTACGAATGTCGCTAACCACCACCCCACAGCTTTTAAAAACTTATAGAAGCGTAAGCGTCAAATAGTGCACACATTCTAATAGAAGAATATTCATGAGATACTCCTCCCAGAGTTTGTTTATCTGGGGGGATTTCATTTGAAAAGAAAAGAAAAAGAACAGGTTTGGTTAGAAAAGATCAACGAATATCGTGAGAGTGGAAAGTCACTCGGCCAGTGGTGTACAGATACTGGTGTCGCAATTCACAATATGAACGTAAGCGTCAAATCTATAAAGTATAATGGTTAGGGCAATCCTCCTCTTCCACAACCTATTTATACGATTTCTGACAATAACTTAATTGGTCAGTATGCTATATGAGCAAATCAAATCTTGTATTTCATAGGTAAACAAATGAAAGATTAAAATTAGAACATTTTATCTTGTCCAGAGCTAGCAATTAAATTTCATCTACGATACTACTAAATATACACTCTTTGAAATCCTGGACATAGTGCATTGGCTGGATACCGTTTTCCAAATATTCGTTTATACCCACAGTTTTTGATCCAGTTCATACTTCTGACGCAGATGATGACGAAAATGCATTCCAACAAGAGCAAACCACTCCTGTGCATTCAGCCAGCCAAAGCCTCCATGTTCATCTTTGTAATTCGGATTTATATCATCTGCTTTTATTTTCAATTCTTTCATTCTTTTCATTAATTGATCGAGCTCCATCATAATGTCCTCTTTAATTTTTGTATTGTCCGGCGGTGTATCAAGTTCGTCCGGTAATTTGATTTTAATTGGAGGGAATCCACCAATATTAAATAAATATTCTCCAAACTCCGTCTTTCCCTGCTTTTGCTCTCCAACAGCTGTCGCACAAGCTTCAACACTATCCAGATACTCATGAGCTACAACAATTAGATGGTCATACATTTGACCGATAGACCAGACCCCTTGCTCAGGTATATGCCTTAGTTGCTCCAGTGAATATTTTTGTAAAAAACTTTTGTATGTATCAATCAATTTCAGATCACTCATGTTAAATTCCTCCTTTCCTTTTCAATCGGTTGTTTTATCACGTTATCCTAAAATCCTGCACGTTTGTTCATAGATTCATTAAAAAAAGCACTTCTTCTTCTTGAAGAAATGCACCCGATCGTGGAATAAAATAGAGGTATTATATCTAAAGTCATATTACTTATTTTTTCCCCTACTAACTCTAACTCTAACTCTAACTCTAACTCTATTATTTTAGATTAAACATACCTTTTCCAGTTTGCATATCTATTGGCAATGATGAATGTTCGTGTGTTATGAGCCAAGACTCATTTACTTTTTTTAAGCCAAATGTAAAACGGTTGGTCATTTGACGAAGTTTCTCACCAGATTTTTCTCTGTAAGCAGCGAACGTAACAGCACAATGAACGAATGCAACATTAGTATTTTCCTCAATAGTTAAATCATTAAAATCTACTTTTAGTAAATTTCCGTCTTCACTCAAACCATTAAACCACTCTATCACATTTTCTCTCCATAAAGAGATACCCTTACATTCCCAGTTTCCCCAGCAATCATAAATATGTACATCAGCAGCATAGGTAGATAGGAATTTTTCAGCATCTTTTTCATAAACGGCAAATTTGTAATTTTCAAGAACGTCCTGCACTTTACTAATACCAATCGTCATAAAGTCATCTCCTTGATAAAAAGTTAAGTTCGTTTATTATTTCCATATTCAACACTTTTTCCTTCTTCAACAATACTGCTACGTTTGCTTAATACAATTATTTTAAAATATAACAATTAACTCACTCCTTAAATTCAATAATAAAAGTACGTCTATTAGAAAAGCACCTTAGAAAATATCTACTATATATTTAGCCTTTGCTTCCCACTAAATTGAACGTATATTTTTGTTGTTTCGCTTTTTTTATGTCCTAATAGACTCTGTATTACCTCAAGAGGTACTTCATTAATGATTAATAGGTGATACCCTTTTTATGGTACTCATTTATCATTCTTAAAGTAATGAACAGGACGGATTTCGATGCGCCAGCCAAACTCTTCTCCTCTGTTCACTTGTGTTGTCGGATGAAGAGAGGCTAGCTGGATCGCCTCATCCATGCCCTCTGCTTCAAAAATGAATATGCTACCGATCAGCTCTTTCGTTTCTGTAAACGGACCATCTGTTACGATTACCTTACCGTTCACACGGCACAAGGTTTTGGTCTCTGACTCCAAACCGGCATCAATCAGCACCTTACCGCTTTCATAAAATTTCTCAACGTGCGGCTGGCATTCGCTCATAACTGCCTCAATCTCTGCCCTTGGGCGTGAATCCATTTTTTTAGGGTTGAAATAGCCCATACATAAAAATATCATTATCATTTCTCCTAGATCACTCAAATTTTTTGTACCTATTAATACAACAATCAGCAAACCGAAAAATCGACTAATATTTTTTCATTTCATACAATCAAGCATTTTAATACCCTCCTAACTATTCAAAATGTCATTTTATTTCAATGACTACTTCGACACTCCTACCAATAAACCCTACTTATATTAAAAAAGTCCAATCCGATTTTAGGCTTTTTTTGATCCAAATATCCAATTAGTTTTTTAATTCCTACTTTAATAGTCCAAGCTTCTCCAATTTTAACGACTTCTCTGAAGACCTTCTCTTTAATTGCACACATTATAAACATTCTTCTATTGTAGTAACTCATTTAATCCAAAACGGAATGGATTACCGCTATTCGAGTGTTTCACTTTTTTGATTTTTATCCACAAAAAATAATTAATTTAATATTCAAACACTTCTCACGAAACTCAAGTGATATGATCGAAATCTTTTCATTTTTATTTGTTTCTGACATCTAACTGACATAATAGAAAGTTAAATTTACATAAGTGCAAAGAAAGGGAGGAAAAAGAATGAATTTTATTAAACATGCAGTTTTGAGTGTCAAAGCACGAAAAGGAAAGACTTTTTTACAGATTTTTATTTTTACAGTGATTTGTTTATTGGTTTTGACGGGTCTTACTATTCAAACAGCGGCAAAAAAATCCGCTGATCTAGCAAGGCAGTCTCTAGGCGGGAATGTGACTCTCCAGTTCGATACAGAAAAATTGATGGAAACTCAAAGAGCTGAAGGCGGACGCGTTCGTATTACACGCGATCCGATAGCCTTAGAATCAGCCGAAGAATTAGTTAGTTATGAAGATGTGAAGGGCTATAATTTCTATTCTAGTACGACAGGGATAGCAAGTGACTTTGAGCCAATTGAAGAAGAGTCCGAAGAGGTTATAGAGAATGAAGAAAGTCCCATGGGTCAGGGACGAGGTGGTTTTGCAATGGGAGATATAAGTCTTGAAGGTGTCTTATTTACGGATTCCATTCAAGAATTTATTGATGGAGAATCCTCCATCGTTGAAGGTCGTCATTTAACAGAGGATGATGTAAACCAAAAGGTCACGATGATCGAGAATACAATAGCTGAAGAAAATGAATTGGTGGTTGGCGATACCATAAAAGTTCAATCAGCTGATGAAGAACAGTCTGTATCACTAGAAATCGTGGGAATTTATGAAACAACTTCTACCGCAACCGATATGGGTGGCATGTCAATCGCAGCCTTGAATCCATTTAATAAGCTGTACTTGCCTTATACAGCAGTGAATGAATTAGGAGGGACCGATTTTACAGGAACTATTGATCGTGCAATTTATTACATCAATGATCCAGAAAATATCAATCGATTTGTCAATCAAGCTAATCATGAGAGTGGAATCGACTTTTCTACATACAAATTAGATGCTAATGATACGTTATATCAACAAATGATTGGTCCAATTGACAATGTTGCTTCCTTCTCCAAAAATGTTGTCTATTTGGTATCAATTGCTGGAGCAATTATTCAGGTTTAATTATCATGATGTCCATCCGAGAAAGAAAGTTTGAGATGGGTGTACTCTTAGCACTCGGTGAAAAGAAATGGAAACTTATTAGTCAGTTGATTGTTGAAATATTGGTGGTTGTCCTCGTTGCACTTGGAATTTCAGCCGCAGGTGGTAACTTAGTGGCGAGTCAAGTTGGAGATCAACTACTGACGCAACAACTCGAGAGTGAAGAAACGAGCGAAACCCCTGAATCCTTCAGAGGACCTACCATGAGAGGTGGCATGGGTATAGCAGGGCAAACGTTTCAGGAAGTGGAACCAGTGGATGAACTGTTAATTGAAATTACATCAGAGGACATTGGTATGCTAGCCATCATTAGTTTCCTAATTGCAATAATTTCAACCGTACTACCATCACTGTCTCTTTTACGTTTACAACCAAAAATGATTCTGTCAAAACAAGACTAAGGAAAGAGGGATATTATGAATCAACTACTAGAGTTAAAAAATGTGAGTTATTGGTATACGCATGAAAACAAGCAGCAAAACATTTTAATAGACATAAATGTTGGTTTTGAAAAAGGTAAGTTTTATACAATCACAGGTCCTTCTGGTTCAGGAAAAACTACATTTTTATCACTTGCAAGTGCCTTAGATCTACCGAAAGAAGGTCAAGTTTTATACGAGGGGAAAGATATTAAAAAAATAGGATTATCAAATTTCAGAAGAAAATATGTTTCGATTGTCTTTCAATCATACAATTTGCTTCCATACATGACGGCTTTACAAAATGTTATAACGGCGATGGAAATCACCGGATCTACAGTACTCAATAAAAAAGAATATGCTCTAAAAATGCTTGAAAGTGTCAATATTCATGAAAAGCAAGCAAGACAGAGGGTTTTGACACTAAGTGGAGGTCAACAACAACGTGTCGCAATTGCCAGATCTTTGTGCAGTCAATCTGATTTGATTGTAGCAGATGAGCCTACAGGAAATTTAGACGAAAATACAGCAGCTGATATTGTTCGTATTTTTCAAGACCTTGCCCATAAAGAAAACAAGTGTATCATCGTTGTTACACATGATAATGATATTGCACGTAGCTCTGATATTACAGTGAAACTTTCCAAAGGAAACATATCATTAGTATCGAATAAAAAAGTGGATTTAGTAAATTAAGATTCTTCCCTTCCACCGTGTCTGTGAAGTAGATTGACAATGAAAATAACCTCTAAGGACATTATTTCCTTATGAGGTTATTATTTATTTCCTGACAAAATAAGTAGGAAATAGTGAACGAAACTCTCATTTTTCTTTTGAACACAGTATTTTATCGGAACACGCCATTTGCCGTCGAATACTCTCGAAAAACCAATTCGTATTCATTACTCAAAAAGAAAACTTCTATCTTACCTTCTTTACAAAAATTAAAAAACACCAACAAGACGACCTATTTTCTTAATCCTTTCTCGTAAAGGGTTTTGATTCATTTGACGCTGCCGTTCCTTCAATGAGAGATAGAACTGTTTTCTGGATAAAACAATTCGGTCATGTCAAAACCTATTTCTGATTTACCATACAAAACAACAAGGCAAATATTGTCGTGTTGGATATCCTCCACTCTATATTGAAGAACTTATTTTACAAAAAAAAGAATCTTATAAGTCTATACTTATAGATTCCTTATAATCTATTTGATTGTAGTGTGTTTTGAATTGACCTATGAAATCTTGGTCAACTGTTTATAAGACTCTTGGATTTTTTGGTATTGATTAAGTAGAACATTGAGTTCTTGACTGCATGCTAATTAATTGTAATTAACTAACGCAATCGTTAGTGGAAGATGGAAATATTACTTAATTTACTTGACTACCCATCAGAACTTCTTTTAACTGATCGACACTTTTGACAATATATGTAGGGTTGGAATGACTTAATTCTTCAAATGAACCATATCCATAAGTAACTCCAATAGAGTCAATTCCAGTATTACTTGCTCCAATAATATCGTGCTTTCTATCTCCAATCATAATAAAATCACCAGATTTATGTTCATTATATTTGTCTAGTATGTATTGAATAATTTCAGTTTTTGACCCTCTTGTTCCATCAAGATTACTTCCTATAATAAGTTCGAAATAATGGTCAATATTAAAATACTTTAGTATTTGCTCTGCAAAAACAGTAGGCTTTGACGTAGCAACAACTAAAGTGAATCCATGATCTTTTAACGATTTTAATAGCAAAGAAATATTGGAATATAACTCATTCTCAAACATTCTTTTTTACTTAAACCTCTCCCTATATAAATCTATTGCCTTTTGTGTACGTTCCACATCAAAGTTGTAGTATTCAGCAAATGAAACTTGAAGTGGCGGACCAATGAAACATTCAAGTTTATCAATATCAGGCTCAATAATGTGCATTTTCTTCAATGCATATTGAACAGATTTTGTTATACCTACTTTAGGGTCTGAAAGCGTTCCGTCTAAATCGAATAAAATTATTTTGTATTTGTCCATACTAATCTCCCCTTTGTATCAAATTCCAACTTAACTTTATCATAAGAATCTTTAAAAAAATCAAGCACTTATTGTACTTGCCTGGTTTAGTGAAGGAACGCTTGACGCCAAACGCCATTATTCAGATACTCTTTGCTTACAAGAATAAACTTTACTTATTCTTGTATAAAATCCTCGCTCTCTTATTTTTATCATTGCTGTTGGTCTTGTATTTAATAGAAGGATTTCTGCCTCTTCCCAAGATCTATCTGTGATGACGACCAACCATTTACCACTCGTACATTCTCCAAGGAAGGCACGAATGAATCCGGCTGCAATCGTCTCTTCTTTTTTTAAACAGGACCACACATTAATGACCTGATACTTGTCTATTAATTTATCGGAAATCATAAAAACACCTCATTTACAACTAATTTGGTAAAACCAAAGTAGTTGCATTGACTTTAAACTATCAATTAACTTCTTTTATTACCTTTGAATTCAGTGTGTATATGATGGAAACGACTACGATTAGGCTTCCACATAACAGCATAATGTTTGAGATTGTAAGATTTAGGACGAGAGCCAATGAAACAAAAGCGTAGGAGAGTGGCACAAGTCCATTAGAAGAAGCGTTAACTAGACTCATCACTCTCCCTATTTTATTTTCCTCACTTTGCTCTTGGATAGTTGAGATGAGTGAAACGTTAATAATGGATGAAAGTACACCCATCATTGAAAGTAAGACCATTCCTTGCCAAAGAAATCCGATTTGTCCGAGTAAGGATAAGAGGATTCCAAGGACCGTTATCATTACTAGGATAATCAATCCCCTCTTTTTTCTTAGGTTAAGTATCCCGACAAAGAGAGCCCCGGCAAGCATCCCCCCTTGGTAGGAACTCTGAAGATAGCTTAAATCTAAAGCTTCACCATGAATCACGCCATCAGCGATGAGAGGTATGCCCATAAGGAGAGGACCAAAAAAGAAAAAATTTATGATGATGAGAATCAGAAGCATGTTTTTCAGAAAGGGCATCTTCCATACATAGATGAATCCTTCTTTTAATTCTTCTTTGGTGGAAACCTTTTTTTGTGAGATTGCATTTACGTTTTCCTCTTCTTTTATTAAGAATGAGAAAACAAATGTCATTACCAAAAAGGTAGCTATGATTGAAAACAGAAGACTAAAAGACCCGACAGTAAGGACCCACCCACCAATCATTGGACCAGAAAACATAGCAATTTGATTGGAACTCTGAATAAATGAGTTTGATCTTGTCAGTACATCTTTTGAAACCAAAGTTGGAAGTAATGATGTGTTTGCTGGAGAAAAGAAGGCATCTACAACCCCAAACAGCAATGCGAAACCAATCAGCGGCCATAATTCGAGGAGACTCATTTGAAGAAATAGAGTCATCATCACAACTAATAAACATCTGACAAGGCTAGAAACTAGCATAATTCGAGATCTCTTATACCGGTCTGCCCACACCCCTCCAATAGTCATGAAAAGTACTCGTGGAATCATCGTCACCATCATGACAATACCAAGAGCGCCTTCTTTATTCAGGACGGTAATTATGTACCATTGCTCAGCGAACAAATACGTAGATAAAGCCAAAAATGAAGCTGTACTCGAGAGCCATAAAAAAACAAAAGCACGATTTTTAAGCAGACTTGAAGCTGCATTCGTAGGCGACTTTAAAGTATGTTCTCCACTCAATAGTATCTCCCCTTATGATTAAATGAACTCAATCTTTTTTCTTAAAAAGAGGCTCTTCAATTTGAAAAGCAGTCGTCATTAAATAGTAATTTTGCTTCTCTCTTTCATCATCTTTCTCTTCAAGTTTTTCTAAAAGCTCTCTATATTTTCGAGTGAATTCCAAGAACTTTTCTTTACTTACTGTAAATTCTGTTTGAATTGAAAGTTTGGGCCACTCTTCTACATTTGATGAATGTAATTCAAAGGATTCATCAGGAGCTGTTAACACCCTTGTCTTAGCTCGATTAATCACTTCTAAGTATGATTGTCTAGTAGTATCCTTAGATTCCACATAATTTAGCAAGTGATCTGCTGGTATGAAACCTCTTGCTACAGCTTGATAGAACTTTAATATATTTCCTCCTCTTTCTTCCTTTCTTACGAGCTGAATAATCTTGTGTTTCTCCAGTTCACGTAGATGATAAAGGATTTTGGCTCTAGATAAATTAAGCTCTTGAGCAAGCATTTGACCTGTATGAGGCTGTTCGACTAAAAAAATCAACATCTTAGTACGTAGAGGATCACTAATCACCTTTAACTGTTCATAATTCTCAATAATGAATATCGACTTCTGCTCCATAGTGTAACCACCTTTTTAACCGGTTAATATTTCTTAACATGATTGTAGACTAAAATTACAGAAATGTAAATTTATTTCGTAATGAATGTATACTTGCGAGGCGACGGGTTCCATGAACACGTGTACTAGTTCAGACCTGTTTTTATTGAACAACCTATACAATACCGAAGAGTAAGTGACTCAATGTTTTGCGGAAGTGTAGTACATTAAATTATTTACAAGGTATAATAAGGAAAAAATGGAGGTGAATTTCTTTGAACCCTTATAAACACATGCCGTCAGACTATGTGTGCCCTTTTTGTCTTGTTGTAAATGGTGTAGAGGATAATGAAAACAAGTTAGTTCAATCTAAGCAACAAGATATAGTGTATAAAGACGATTATGTAACTGCGTTAATATCCACGTTATGGTGGGAAAATAATAAAGCACACGTAATAATTATTCCAAACCATCATTACGAAAATATTTTTGACTTGCCTATAGAATATGCTACCAAAATTCACCAATTGTCTTTAAAGGTTTCCTTTGCCTTAAAAGAGTGTTACCAATGTGAAGGTATTTCTACTCGACAACACAACGAGCCTGGTGGCAGTCAGGATGTTTGGCACTATCATCTTCACGTGTATCCTCGTTATAAAGACGATCATCTTTATAAAATGGACGGGAATTTAAGTTCACCGAAAGAGCGGCTATTTTACGCTGAAGAGTTAAGAAACTGGTTTGAAAATAATAAACAAAAGACTGTCTTAAATAATAGGTTCTCTTCAGAAGTGCAAGACTTTAATTTGTTCAAAGAAAATACATAAGAACTCTCTTATAACAATTGATAGCAAGGAGTTACCAATGGATACTAATAAGAACCTTAAATTAAATGTTTTGGATGAGAATGATATTGAAGGATTAATATCTTTATCGCAATCAGTTGGCTGGGATTATGATAGTGATGAAATTAGAACAGTAATGTCTTCGGGTAAAATTTTAGGACATAAAAATGAGTTTGGTCAAATTGTATCAAGTGGGGCAATAATTCCTTATGATACACATTTAGCTTCAATAGGGATGATAATTGTAAATCAACAATATAGAGGGCAAAGTCTTGGAAAAGAAATTACTCAAGCGTGTATTGAACGTGTACCGGAAAAAGTATCTATCATGCTAATTGCTACACCCGAAGGAAAGCCTTTGTATGAAAAAATGGGGTTTAAAGAAGTGGGTTATGTACATAAATTCATCAGTAACAACTATGTACCATCTAACAATTTACTTTCTGAAGGATTAAAGAAAGATGTTTTCACTGTGGGAGATATTGATAAAGTTGTAGAATTAGATAAAAATGCTTTTGGGGATTCTAGGAGAAAATTCCTTGTAAACAGAATTAACCAGTCTCACCAATCTCTTGTCCTAAGAGATGAAATTGGAAGAATTCTTGGTTATGGTCTCTCTATCTTAGGTCCGGAAAATTTAATTTTAGGACCGATTGTTGCCCCTAATTTCAATGCAGCTGCCTATCTAATAAATCAATTGGCACTAAATCATAGAGGAAAGTTAAGGATTGATACTCCAATAAGTAATGAAATGTTTATGAAGTTTTTAAGGGACAGTGGCTTTGTAAACGTAGGTCAACCTCCAATAATGATAATTAATTCAGATACAATGCCTATCAGAAACAAAAATTTATATGGTATTGGAGCACAAATCTTTGGATAATTTTAAATTAACTATTGTAATACTTCAGCAAAGAGTGTAATGGCTCCAGCCATTGTTTTATAGAACCTACCCGTCCTTCAAACCCCATACTCTGTGCATTATGACGCATGCAGGATTATCGACGGGATAGTTTCAAGATACATGATTCCATCATTCCTATTCTCGGTTATAAAATTAAGATTTTAGTTAAAAGCTCTTGTCTTTCTTCACTGCTTCTAGTGTTAACTGTTTAGATTGTCCGTGTTAATTGTCTTTTAATTTGATTATGCGTCTAAATCAAATATTATACTATCCATATATGGACTCTCCTCTAGTCTTACCGTATTTTATTATACTAATGTGAGTATATAGTTTCGGGCACTCTCATTGTTTTTGAAATAATCCTCTTGAAGTATTCCATATACTGCACAGTCTTTGTATTCATTCTTGTAATTGCGAATCATATGTCTCATGATTCCTTCTTGGACCATTCCTGCTTTTCCTATCACTTTCCCAGAAGCCGGGTTGTCTGTGTTATGTGCTGCAACGATTTTGTGAATGTTCATATGTCGGAAACCGAATTCCACAACTGATCGTAACGCTTCGGTCCCATACCCCTGGTTCCACCATTCATATCCAATCGAATAACTTACTTCACAGTTTTCGGTAGTATAGTCGAAGTCATATAAATCGATTTCACCAATCAATTCACCGTCAGCTTTTAGCTCAATAGCCCACCAACAAAACTCTTTATTGATATAATCATTGACTATCTTATTAACCCTCTCTACTGTCTCTAAAACAGATTTGTGTTCCCTACTGACCCGATTATCAGATACCCGTTCGTCGGAAAGCCAGTGGTCGAATATCTTTTGAGTATCAGACAATTTCATCCTTCTAAGGATTAATCGTTCGGTTTCTATCTCCGGTGTTCCTAAAAATTTTATCATTTTGTCTCCTTCTCAAATAAATTCACAATCTAAAAAAATCATTAAACCCATGGTATATATAAAATTGCGATTCACTATATTTAATCCCCAAGTTAATAATTTCTCGGTTAATTTTTTATTGAATTGGCATAAAAGCTACCTGCCAAATTCCATCTTCATTCCAAAATCATTTGGTAACCTGATTTCACTTCCGATTCTTTATCAACTTCAAATTCAATACCCTTCGTAGTCGCTTGTTTTAATAAATACACTTGTTTCAAAAACATGAATATTAATCCCTTTGATGTAACAATAAAAGTTACCTAAATGAGCTCTGGTGATTTTTGTATTTAGAAGGAAAAAATTAATTAACTCGTTTAAATAAGCTGACTTTCTATGGTGTCCTTTTCTTTGGATTATGAAGTTGAATAAATGCGTTACGTCAACCCGTTGTGTATGTTCTATGCAATCCATTTGAGTAATCTTATGTAATTGCAATATAGCAAGCTTTCGAAAATTTTTATTAACAAATGAAAAATATTTTTCATTTTTACACAATGCGACATTTTTTTACAAAACCAATTGTATAAGATGTTCTCTGGGTCTAACAATATTCGTTTTGAGAAAGAGGAGTAAATATAACATGAAAAGTAAAACGTTCTTATTAGCGCAAATAATATTGAAAAAGAAAGTCATGTACCATAAAGCGAAGCGTTTTGGTTATACGCACTCTAGTGTAGTATCATGCAGCCAAGAACTCGATGTTTTACTCAATCATTACCAAAAAATTCAAGGATTTTATTTAGTTGATTAATTTTTCAACCTAGTTTATAAAACAACAGGCTGCCTTTTACTGTTAGTCGAAGAAGATAACATCTAGATTCTATTCACTCATAAGTTGACTGTCTATAAACGTTTTACAAATCTATATCCAGTTATTTCATATCCAAGATACTTATATAATTCATGTGCTGTAGTACGCTGTTCACTAATCCCACTTAATAGATATATAAAGTCTGACCCTTTGCTATTGGCCCATTCTTCTACATACTTAACTAGTTTTTTTGCTATCCCTTGCCCACGAAATTCTTTCTTGGTAACAAGTGATGTTATTTGAGTTTTTACATTGTTATTTGTATAAGTATTATGAAATGTTATCCCGATCATCCCAACAACAGTTTTATTCAGAATTGATACGAATGTAAAATAATTTGGATTTGATTCGATACGTTCCATTCTTAACTTCATTTCTTCTAGAGATGAAGGATAGCCTAAATCTGTCATTAAATCTGTAAATTGTACTATGTCTGTAGAACTATACTTTCGGATTTCCATCAAAGATCCTCTCTCCTAAAATCGTTTTTTCCCAATTATAGTTACTACTCTTCAAATAACCTGTGCCGTAAGTGGAAGAAGGAAATATTACTTAATTTAATTGACTACCCCCATTAGAACTTCTTTTAACTGATTAACACTTTTGACAATATACGTAGGGTTGGAATGACTTAATTCTTCAAATGAACCATATCCATAAGTAACTCCAATAGAGTCAATTCCGGCATTACTTGCTCCAATAATATCGTGCTTTCTATCTCCAATCATAATAAAGTCCCCAGATTTATGTTCATTATATTTGTCTAGTATGTATTGAATGATTTCAGTTTTTGACCCCCTTGTTCCATCAAGATTACTTCCTACAATAAGTTCGAAATACTGGTCAATATTAAAATACTTTAGGATTTGCTCTGCGAAAACAGTAGGCTTTGACGTAGCAACAACTAAAGTGAATCCTTGATCTTTTAGCGACTTTAATAGGAAAGAAATATTGGAATATAACTCATTCTCAAACATTCCCTTTTCCTTAAACCTCTCCCTATATAAATCTATTGCCTTTTGTGTACGTTCCTCATCGAAGTTGTAGAATTCAGCAAATGAAACTTGAAGTGGCGGACCAATGAAACATTCAAGTTTATCAATATCAGGTTCAATAATATGCATTTTCTGCAATGCATATTGAACAGATTTTGTTATACCTACTTTAGGGTCTGAAAGCGTTCCGTCTAAATCAAATAAAATTATTTTGTATTTGTCCATATTAAACTCCCCTTTGTATCAAATTCCAACTTTACTTTATCATAAGAATTTTTCAAAAAATCAAGCACTTATAGTGATTTGTTCATCGATTCCTCCATATTGGCGTGCAAAATCTAAAATATGGCCATCGAATTTACATTTATCAAGTAGATATAAAACGCCAGGATTAGCATATTCCTTTTTATTCGACAACACCGACTCAAGATGTATTGGTGCAGGTCGCAATTTCCCTTGTCTAACCCATCGTTTGACACTTTCTTTATGAGATGTTTTATGGATTGAAGTTGTCTCGCCCATCTAGCCATTTAGGTTCCAATTTATCAAATTTCACCACATAAGCATTAAGAAAGATGATTTATTCTTTGACTAAGCCTTTCATAAATGTATTGATTAATCCGATCCGCAAAAAAAACGATTTGATTGCTCATTTGGATTGTATAGAGTATAAAAAACAGCTTGACATAACACCTCGATTAAGAAGTATTCATTAGGCTAATTAAGTTTTCTTTTTGGATAATTCCCTGTGAGCATAACGTTATTCTTATTCGACTACTTCCAATTTAGCTTTTTTAAAAATAGCCTAACTCCTTCTTGAAGTAAAGCTTCAGTAGTTGAAGAACTATTAGACACGTTTCCGAACAACATACGTTATGGCGTTGGTTTTCAATAAAATTGGTAATTCATTTCGAATAATCTTGTATTCTAGAGGTTTTACTAATAAGTTTATGATTTCCCAGCCTCTATAAATCCCATTTAGTTTCTTCATTATCACTTCTGTTGAAAGGTTCACTTCTATTAATGCATCTAATTTCTCGTTAGTTTCTATATTTACTTCTTCAACTTCAGAATTCACTATGATACAATTTATTCCGTTTCTTCTTGTACCTTCTGCCATTTGTAGTACAACCTCTTCAAAAATCGCCTCAGATTGAACATGCTCTAAACTTGATACCGTAACTATGAAATCAAACTCATTTGGCTTTATTTTATAGTTTCCTATATCAGCTTTTTCGGTTCGTATTACTTCTTCAACCCTATATTCTTTACTGTATCGTTTTAAATTATCTAAAGCTGAATCAAGTAAATCAACACAAATAATTTTACCATTTCTCTGCTTAATTGCTTCAGCTATTGGAATGCTATTTCTTCCAACCCCACAACCTAAATCGAGTACAATTAAGTTTTCTTTGTTATCAAATAAAGGTAATAAATTCGTTATAGTTTTTACCGGTTTATACAACCAAGAACCTTCTTCAAATAATTTATTGTTTTCGTAGCAGTCATCATGATATCTCTTCTCTTCATTTCGAATGAATTCTATTCTACTCA
Organism: Paenisporosarcina sp.; assembly: GCF_057785155.1. Lineage (NCBI taxonomy): Bacteria > Bacillati > Bacillota > Bacilli > Caryophanales > Caryophanaceae > Paenisporosarcina > Paenisporosarcina sp. Next base: position 37,960 of record NZ_JBYNRN010000016.1, on the reverse strand, counting down.
ATGTCTTCTCCCCCCAAAGATTAAGATTAAATCTATCTTTCTTCGCGTATAACATACGTGATGATTTAACATTAGGTTGTGGAAGCATTCAACTTCTACTACTTAACTAACCCGTTAGTTCATCAAAAACTGAAGATTTATTTTGTGATTTACTTTAAGATTTATACTTTCACATTATTATTAATGTAATTTCCCCAGTGTGGTTGTGTACCATCGATATCTTTAAACCCATATATCTCTGAAAGTTCCCACGTGCTATAAACCCCGCCAGTTTTATCAGCTATTTTAGGATCCGAAGCGAGACATTGTATTGCTTCCCCAATGTAATATGGGCTTTCAGACGCAATAAAATGCGGATCAACTTTAGCTCCCTCTTTCCAATTTTCTTCTTTAACACCAAACTGTTCAAGCATAGCTTCTGATCGTAAAAAGCCTGGTGTAACTGCAATTGAAATAATATTATAATCTTTTAAGTCCTCTGCCATCGCTTGTGCCATATGTATATTGGAGATTTTTGCAAGGCTATAATAGAAGTTACCGCGAGGTTTATAGTCAACCCCATCAGTAATTTCAAATATTAAACCACCATTATTTTCTCTAAACAAAGGGATACTATAATGAGCAGTAATTATATGTGACTGGACAGCTTGTTTTTGAATCTGAAGTCCCTTATGTAAATCGTGCTCTCCTATTGGTTTCCCCCATTCAGTAAGAGGATCTCCACCCCAAACATCATTTACTAGAATATCAAGTCTCCCTTGTTCCTTTTTGACTTGATCAAATAAACGGATGACTTCTGATTCAACAGTATGGTCTACTTTTACAGGTATTCCAATTCCACCTGCTTTAGTTACCAATTCTGCGGTTTCCTCTATGGTTTCCTTACGCCCCATTGGTGACTGATTATTAATAGTAGTTCTACCAGTCACATAAACTATTGCTCCAGCTTCACCTAACTTAACTGCAATACCTCGTCCAGCTCCCCGAGTTCCACCAGCTACCACAGCGATTTTCCCCTTTAACGAAAACATATCCATCATTCCTTTCAAAAAACCTATAGTATATATTTTTCAGTAAATCAATTCTAATTAAGTAATCTGGTTGTAGGTAATATTCTATAAATCTTTCTAACATCCTTCTTGTAGAAAAATCCTACTGCATTAAGAGGCATGTGAAAAGTTTAAAAAGCATAGGTTCAGGAATCTCTCTGCACCTACGCTTTTTGTTAAATTGTCTCTTTATTTGCAAGCAACCCGTTCGGTTGTAAAATAGATTTAAAAAGATAAAACAAAGCAGGTAGAACAATCACCATTCCGACTATCAAGTACGTCAGACGTGTACTGATTTCGAAAAATGCTGAAGATGCAAACAAGATCCCTATTGGCATTGTAACTCTGAAGAAAAACAAACGAACTGAACTAAGTTGTGTCAAGCGTTCTCGAGGGGCCTCCCGCTGAAAAATAGCTGCACTCTGAGCATTAAAAAGCGGAAATAACATACCACCAATTAGTTCACATAACCATGCTAAGGGCACAGAGTGAACAAAAAACAAGAGAATAAATGATAGCCCGCCTCCCAATAAACCAAGATACATCGTTTGAACTGTTTTCGGTATTTTTGTTAGTAATAACATCCCAATGATATATCCAATAGGGAAAGCACCTTTGAACACGGCATATTGCCAACGTTGACCATCAAGTACTCCTAATATAAAAGGAACACTTAAGACAATTGTTGCTCCTACAGCAAATTGAACTGTCGAAGAAAGCACTGTAAGTCGTAAAAGATTGGGGTATCTAAAAAAAGTACGATAGCCCTCTTTCATTTCTGTCCACCAAAACTTTTTTGTCCAAGTTGCGACCCTTTTTTGGCTGGAACGCGGAATTCGCGAGAGTGCAAAAAAACTTGCCAAGAACATCAACGAAGATATTCCATAGATGTATTGCATCGGGATAACCAACAATAATAATGAAGTTACACCTGGAGCAATAATTATCATGAGTCGAAGTGTGGTGTCTAATAATCCATTCGCTTCAACAAGCTCATCCTCTTTGCAAATCTCAGGTATAAGTGAAAATGAAAGACTGGCAAAAATGGGTTGCATCAAACCCAAAACACATTGAAGTAAAACTAAACTCAACATAATTCCAAACTCTGATCCTATTAAATATCCTCCTAGTGGAATAAGGTAGGCACAGCAACGAATCAGCTGAATATTTCGAAGCATCTTCTCTTTCACCACGTGGTTAAGAAAAGGCGCACTTATCCCTTGTAGTATCAAGGAAGGAATAAAGTAAACTAGCCAAATTGCAGCCATCCATTCCTTAGAGCCTGTCAATTCATAGAGCAGTAACCCGTTTATTATCCCCCCTGCTGCTCCTCCAAACTCAGATACAATTTCACCTAACCAAAGTGCTTTAAATGACTTAGAGTACTTCTTCATTTAGGGTTTCCAAGGTATTGGGCGAAACGTTCAGAAAAGGAATTAATCTGTGTTAGATTTGCAGAATATACTCCTTTGTCTACTTGTATAAACTTTGCTGCTTTTAATAAAGAAAGCTGATGATGGAGTGTGGTTTTAGATATATTAAATTGAGTGCTCAAGTCCTGCAGTGAAGATGCCCTATTAACTAACTGATAAAGTATTTTCAACCGAACTTCATCTCCTAGCGCCTTATGACCACGAATCAGTTCCATTGTAGGGCTACCAGCTTCAATCAAGTATTCCTCTTTTAAAGGATAAAAGTATAGTTTTGTATCTGGCGTTCGCACTACTAAGGTCCAGGGACGATATGTTACCTGTGGAATCAATTTGACCGTCCAAACGGAAGGTTCGGGAACATATTTTACGCCCCCTGTAATTAGTTCGATTAGCTCTATTGGCTTATTCTTGTCTAGTGAATTGTGTTTTTTCTGCTCAAAATCAAGCGCTCGAGTCCACTTTTCCCATTGGACATTCTTTTTTATCCAGTTGTGCCACTCATCCAATATGCTGTTGAATAAATCGCAGATTTCTGAGTGTTCATAAGAACCAAGGTTACGAACGTAATCCTCTAAATAGTCATGGTCATGAAAGTAAGAAGCATATGTGTCAAAAGAATCTCCTTCTTTGTATTGATTTGCAATTTCTTTTCGAACAGGTTCGGTAATACGATCCTTATAAGGTAAAACAGTTTCATAAAAATCTATACTATTCATTTCAGAAAGGCATTTTGAAAAATTAAAAATAGTAGTTGCAGAAAACTTTTCTTGAAGCATTATTAATCCAAACCAGAAATTCGTCTGTTTTATCACATCTAAATGCTTAATGAGTAATTCAGGCATAGAAATCTGTTGTGATTTCCACAATTCATCTAACTCAAAAGTATGTCTTAGTTTTGCATGAGTAAATCCTGTAATGCCAAGAATCACTTCCCAGACAGTACTAGATTCAACTACTACCGAAACATTTTCTATAGGTTGCGTGGAATTTAAATAATTCATAAACATTCCTCCTTTATAACGATATTCTAAATTAAATGAATTAAATATTCAATATATTTCGAATTAAAGTGCAGGGAAAGGCATAACAACTCAATGAAAAAATACTGTATGAAGGAAATTACATATCCTCATGGCAGATTGCGGTAATTAAATTTTTAGGAACGTCGATTCCACTTGATTTTTATCATATTAATCATCCTTACCTACAATAAATAGTTTTCATTGTAGGTGATTAGGTGAATTTTTATTGACGGTTTCAGTGAAGATGTTGTCTTCGATTAATGTTTTGTTATTTAGATCAGGTAAGTGACCTTTTTGTATTAATTGAATGAGGTTTTGAATATCTTCCTTTGTTGCAGGTTGTTTTTCTTTTTTTAACGTATATCCTATTTGCCCACTTGTTTCTAGTGTAGCAAATTGAACATCATTTATTGCAACAATACCCGATTGTCTTAGACGCGCTTCTAATTTATCTACAGTTAGCCGTAGTTTCTTTAAGTTCGCTTCATTTATGGTCCCGTTTTCTATGATTGGTACAGCCTTACCTGAAATAAGAGACTCCGTTACATCAAATTTTAATTGGATGTATTCCGTAAGGGTTAGGCTTAGTACTAATAATAACGCCACCCCAAAAGTTGCCCAAAGTCCCCTCCCGGTGACTGGTTGAATAAGTAATGTACCTATTGCTATCATAATAACGACTTGAGGAATAGTCGTTTGAGAGATAGATTTTCTTCCTCCAATTTTTAAAAGAATAGATCCTATCACAAAAATTAGAACTGTTTGCCAAATTAAATTAAAATCCATAGCTATATTTTCTCCTTTTTGAAAATAACATGAATGGTGTGCTTTACCTCTACATTTAGTATCATTTGTATTCTTTTCTGATGTATACATTTATATATGAACAGCTATTGCACTATTTAACATGCCCTAGTTAATTGTAGATATGAATAAAAAAAGACTTGGGACCAGACAGACTTTCTGATTTTTCGTTTAAAAATGAATTGAATTGAAGGAAAAACCGGTTGTCTTTTACGGCTGGAGACCTCATACGATGTTCAATAAATTCGATTTGAAAGTATTGACGAATGAAAAAGGATTCTTTGAAACATCTTCGGTTCAAGTCATTACGAATTCCGAGTTGAAAGACAATGCACCAGAAGCTTATGAGTTTTTGAGCAACTGGAATATTTCTTTGGACGAAGTTGAAGAAATGATCGTCAAAATAGAAGAAGGACAAGAACCTGAAGAGGTAGCACAAGAATGGATCGACAACAACCAAGATAAAGTGAATGAAATGATTGGCAAATAACTTAAAAAGCAAGCCCATTTCTACCTGACTGGTAGAAATGGGCTTTTATTTACCCTGCAGGTGATTCTATCGCTCCACTCCCTTTCGATTAGGTAAAGTTTATATTATTCCTTAAAAGATTTTTGATATTAATTATGTGTATGATGAATTGTATCGCATGAAACAGACTGCCCTATAAAGGCGCCCTGTTCTTCAACTGTTTTCAAATCTTATTATTCCAGAGTGTCTTCGTCACTTTTGTATTCTAAAACGTCTCCAGGCTGACATTCTAAAGCCTTACAGATTGCCTCTAAAGTTGATAATCGTATGGCTTTTGCCTTGCCATTTTTCAAATGATGAGGCAATTTTAGTATTATTGAAGGAAAGACAAACAAAAGTAAGAGGAGAAATGTCGTTCAATTTCCGAACGACATCTCTCCTCTATTAATGGGAAGCCTTACTCCCCTCAACCCAATTTTTTCAGGGTCTTTCACTTCATTTTCTCATTTTGTTTTTGAACCTAATAATCTACCTTTAGAACCCTTTTCATGGAACGTCGACTGTGATTTGAGCTTCAGGATTCAATTCCATGTAAGGCAGCTCTCTGGTTTTCAAAATAATGTCACTACTAACAGTTGGTTTATTATAATATAATTTATATTTATTCTGTCCAATCATCGTAGGATAACCTCTCTCTGCTATTAAATCATTCCCCTCGGTATCTTCGACAAATAATTGATTCATTTCAAAATTCGAGCCAAATGGGAATGAACTTGTTGATTCAAAGTAAAGTGCATTCCACCCATTTTCTTCTTCGATTTTTGTCACTACAATATCGCCCATTTTCCCTTGTGAAATTGTTAAAGGCAAACGATTCCCTTCTAAAGTAGCAGTGATCTCTTTCCTCTCCTTTTGTGTTGGCAAAAAGAATGGACTAATTGTAAGATTAGTTACTTCCTCACTAATTGGTTCGAATACATATTCGTAAAGCATACTCTCAGCATCTCCTGAACCAGAAGCATTAATCATCGGTATGAGAGTTCCTTCTTGGTCTAATAAGTATAGCTGAAGTACCTGATGTTCATTAAGCATTTCTTCAACAGTTCCTTTATATAAAATGTGCAGACTTACAGCTGAATTTGTACTCTCAAATTTTATCACTTCATAGAAAAGGCCATCTAATTTGGCTGTTTGGCCTGTTGTTAAATTAATCCCATTATTATTTGTTTTTATTACTTTCGTTTCAAATTGCCAATCTCCTTTTGTTTTACCAATTTGATGAATTCCAACGGATAAATCAAACTCATTAGGCAATGGCTCTGTTGGATGAACTTGAATGAGTCCAGAATATTGCCCGTTTGGTAGATACTCCCCTGTTGTACTTTCCGAAAAGTTAATTACTTCCCCATTTACTTCAATATGAAGTGGATAAATATCTTCTTGTTTATCTTGAACAAATGAAAATGCAAGACGTGAACCGTCATATAATACATCTTGAATGGTTAATGAAACCCCATTACTCGTTAATGTTTCGTTTAACGACATTGCATTTTCATCATTGATTGCGACTTGCAAACCTTTATCACCGACTGATGTGAAAATTGACTCGAGTATTGGTACTTTTGCAAGGACACTAGCCATCGTCGGCGAAATAAATCCTGAGCCAATGATTAAACCAAATGTGGCAACACTTGAAAGCAGTAGCGTCATTACTTTTTTCCGTTTAGGCGTACCTTGTTTTTGGCTAGCCTTTAGCCCTTCCTCAATCGCTGCATCTAACTTTTGAAAAGGTACTTGAATTGAATCAATTGATTTTTTAATATCCTTGTTCATTCACTTGTCCCCCTTGATAAAACTGTTTCAATTTTTGAATTGCTCTGTGCAAATTGGACTTCACCGTGCCTTCTGGACAGTTTAAATAATCTGCTATTTGTTGCACAGGTAAATCCCTGTAATAGCGAAGAATAATGACCGTTTTATACTTTTCTTCTAGCTGTTCGATTGCTTCTAATAAATCCATTTTTTCTTCTATTCGCACATTGGTAGTCAGTGTTTCCACCATTTCTTCTTTAAGAAGGATGATTTTCGAGTTTTTCCGCAAAACATCTAGTGCCGTATTGATAAGAATTTTCGTAAGCCATGTACTGAAATACCTTTCTTCTTTTACAGTCTTCATATTGACATAGGCTTTCGTGATCGTTTCTTGAACAATATCTAATGCATCATTTTCGTTCTTCACATATAAGTAGGCCATCTTGTAGAGCTTTTCTTTATCACACTCAATTAACTGAAGAAAGGCTTTTTGATTGCCTTGCTGAGCCTTTTTAAATCGACTTTGATTGAACATAGAGTATCCTCCATTTCCTTTATAATGGTTAGATGAATGAAATTCCCATTTCGTTTCAAAATATGTAAAAATTTTATGGAACCACAAAAAATACGCTTCCACTACTTGTAGAAGCGTCAACTTAAGATGTTATTAAATTACTTTGCTCCTATACCTGAATAAACATCTGTACACTTCTTAAAAAACCATATCCGATCGCACTTATTAAATGATGAAACCAATTATTTGAAATCAGTTTAAGGAAAAACAATAAATGTTAGAGCTTTTCAGGTCTCTCTATTTTTAGTGAATATACATTACCACATGAAGCACAACACGAAATAAACATTCCAGTTCCAAAAGACATAATACTTCCTATCTTTTTCACCTTATCGTATCCTGAGTTTCCAATTTTTCCAGTCTTACTTTTAGTATGACCACATTTTTCACATATAAAATTTTCATCAATTTGAATCATTTCCTCAACTCCTAATCAAATTTATATAACAATTTTACGTTCTAAAGGCCGCCGTAAAGTATTCATTCTCTTATTCAAATTAACTGCCTCGTTAGCCACCAATGCAGCGAAAATCAGCAATGCACCACAGTTAAAGAAAATGTATGCAGCTTGGATTTGAATTTTCATTTGAGTTGAACAAAGAAACTAGATGATCCGTTCGTAAAACCTCGATCAATTACGCAACTGACATATTGCATCCGTAGGTTGACATAAAACTCGGATGAGGAATTGATTGATTGAAGATTCTCTATTTGTCTTCTACATTAACAACAACATTCCCAAAAATTTCTTCACCAAAATAAACTTCTAACCGCCATAATCCTGGAGTAGGTAACATCATTGATGAAGGTACAAGATGGGGATTGTCCGGTCCAGTTTTAGGTGAAAGATTACTATTAGCTGGATTTTTAAAAACGATTATTTCTTCTCCTGTTTCCTTACTTACTCCGATTACTTTAAATGGTTTTGTTAAAGAAGCTTTATTATCCCAAAAATGCCACATATACTTCTGTGTTTCACTTGCAATGAATGGTCCATACTCCCCAAAACCAAGTCTTCCATTATCTCCAATATGAAAGATGAAATCACCTATTTGCCCATCATCTGTGACAACAATTTCTCTAACCAACGTTGCACTTTCTTCCCAATTTTCTTCATTTACTTTTACAGTCTCATCTATTTTTACTTTTTCATTTGAACAACTTGATAATATAAATAAAGAAGTGATTAATAAAATAAAACTTTTCACCATTTACCCCCTAAAAATTTAATTCATTTAGAACATTTTACCATATAATTAACTGTTTTGAATTTTCATACTTATATTATTAAGGAAGAGAATGGCTGGGGATTTAATCGCTAACCGGCATGTATCACGTTTACACCCTAGGTTGACATAACACCACGACTCGGAAGGTCAAAAAAAAAAAAGAGTAGCCGAAGCCACCCTTTTTTAAAAATATTTATCCACCAAAAAAATTGTATGCTCTCGGCCAATTTTAAAAATATTTAGTTGATATTTTTACGTCTTCTCCAGATGCCCATAGATTGCAACTTCCTTTATAATATCAGTCCATCTTTCATTGTAATGATATGATCAGCATACGAAAGCATTTCTTCATCATGGGTTACCATCAACGTTGTAATACTCAACGTTTTAGTCAATTCTCGTATTAACGTCATTACGTCCTTCGATCTTTTTGAGTCTAAACTTGCAGTGGGTTCATCTGCAAAAAGCATTTTGGGTTTGTGGATGATTGCACGTGCAATCGCCACACGCTGTTTTTCTCCTCCCGATAATGAAGCTGGGTAGGCATCTCTACGATGATCCATGTCAATCAATTTGAGTATTTTTGCAATTTCAACTTTTTGTTCCTTTTTTTTCATCTTTGTTCCCGAAACATCAAGCATCAGCATCAGTTGTTCTTCTACCGTAAGAAATGGTACGAGATGAGAGGATTGAAAGACGAATCCGAACTCACTTGCCCGGATTTTTCGGATTTGTTCCTGACTCATGTCAGTCATGTTTTTCTTATTGAAAAGAACTTGCCCGTCCGTTGCGCGTTGAAGACCCGCAGCTATTGTAAGAATCGTACTTTTACCGGAACCAGAGGCACCAACTAACGCTGTTATTTCACCTTGTTGTAGAGAAAGGTTGATCCCTTTTAATACTTGTTCTTTCACTTCGCCATTTATAAAAGTTTTTTTGACTTCATCAATTGTGAAGATTGTCATCTTAAACCTCTCCTTGTTGAATTGCTTGTAGTGGTTCGACTTTTTTAATTTGGATGCCTGAAAGCGTAGCGCCTATAAATCCAATGATCACGAATATGATCGATAATTGAACAGTCGTTTGAAGGGTTAAACTGAAAGGCATTCCTTCGGGCGCAATCAAGGTGAAACCTTGGCTCAATACAACTGATAAAGTAAGTGCGATTAAGGTGATGAAAAGCATTTGTGACCACATCATTCCGAATAATCGACTTGTTTTAACACCGAGTGCTTTCAAAATCCCGTATAATCCGATTTTTTGAACGTTCATCATATAGAAAAAGATTGCAAACAACATCCCACTGATGACGACTAAAAACCATACGATCATATTAAGAGACATCTGTTCCGCGCTATAACTTGGAATCGTTTTGAGAAATTCTTTACTTGAAAATGATTGTAATCCCGCAATGTCTGATCCTTTTTCTTGCCCAGCTACGAATACCAATTGCATTTCGTCTACTCCGTAAATTTCTTTGTAGTTTTTCATATTGATATAAGCGACAGGTGCGTGGCTATATTTCTTTTGATCTACAAAACCTTTCACTATGAATTCACCGCTGAACTGATTGTTCGTTATTGTATCACCGACTTGTATACCGTCTTCTTCCAATGAACGATCTAATACGATTTCTCCTTCACCGACTTTTTCGAATAACCTTGAATCAGTCGAAGTAACAAAAGCAACACTATGTTGTTTATTGTCTGCATCGTTTACAAAGCCCATCTGAATTGAAAGTGCTGCTGCATCCTTCTGATCATTTAATACTTTATCTTGTGTGTTTTCATCTATTTTCGAAAGATTATAGGTTTCATTCGCATCGTCATTCATATAAAAATGACCATCCGGTAAATCTTTTATTAAAGCTGCATTATCTTGGGATAACCCATTCGCTAATCCAGAAATGATAAACGTTAAAAAACTAACCAGAAATATGATTGATCCTAAAATAATAAATTTTGTTTTACTCTTTCTAATTTCTTTCCATGCAATATTCATCTTTTACGCCTCCGTTTTACTTGATATCATCAGTTTATAATTCTTAGGTGAACGGAAGATGAACAGGTGGTTACATTTAATCGACGCTTAGAGAAATTTTGCTCCCTATTTAGAGTAACCGTATTTTAAAGATAGGGTTTTTATAAACAAAATAGATGTAAGCACTCAGTTAAATTATTGAAGTTTAGTGAATATCGTATGAAGAGAATTTGGACAAAGATAATAACCATCTGTACAGATATGTTTTTGTGTATGGTAGGGATGGTCAATGTTGGATGAGGAAGAATAAGGTATCTAGCATTAAACTAACTGGACTGTCTATATGAATAATATGAATTTCAAGAATTTCAAGAATTTTGAAACCTAATAGCATTGAATAACGTAAGTGAATGAAGGATGTGATGAGATTATGTATTATGTGGTAATTATTCTTGTAACTCTTATTTTATGTACAATCGCTTTAAAGTATATCCAGGTAGTGAGATTACTATTTAGGTTAGGTTTTAAGTACGATGTACTGTTTTTTCTGGTACTTGTATTAGTATTGGTTGGCTTTTCAATAGCCTTGATTGTCGGAAATAACTATACAACCACTGGCTTTGTACTTGGTGGTTTGCTAAGTGGCATTGTGTTACCTACAATGTTTGATATGACTCGCAAAAAGAAGAAATCGGGATACGGAAAGAAACGACCAAAGTATGTTTCTGATACAGACCATGCATGGAGTTACTATGGTGGTAGTGCAAGTAGCGACTGTGGCGACGCTGGTAGCGGTGGCGACGGTGGCGACGGTGGTGGCGATGGTGGAAGTTGTGATTAGCTTTTGCTTTAGTCGATTCACTAAAGTAACACATGACGAAATCTGACACAAATTCTATAGTTCTTCACACAAATAGAGCTTGATTCGCAACAGAATTGAGTTCTTTTTATATGCTACATTTAATAAAAAGACACCATTCCATTAATACCTGTTTATTCCAGCCCAAATGTAAAAGGTAAATGTAAAAGAAATACTATTACGTGTTCCATTCGAATGAAAGCAAAAAAGGATTATATCAACTTTTAACAGAACCAACAGGAAGAATTCACCTCAAATATCATTAGGTATGACAATCCGCTTTATATCACTCACTTGATCCATGATTCAAATGACACTAAACAGCCAATCAATTCTGTCAATTGCTGTTTTTTAATAGGCTATTTTTTTCCGGTCTTCAAAAAGATAGACAGTGCCGCATAGCCATTTAAACGTATAGCGATTCTACCTGTGGTCTAACCCACAATTTTGAAAAGTCGACATATCCAAAATGCTTAATACTAATGTTCATCAAATCTACTGAAAATGGGATTTGGCGTTTTTCATAATAGAGCGGAATCATCGTTGAGGATTCCAATAAAGCTTTCTCTACTTTTAAATTTAAAGCTGTCCATTCAGAAAATGGCGTATGGGCGTACTCATTCAAATATTTAGTCAATGTGTTATCTGTTTTCAAGATATTGGCTAATGGAGAATATCCATTCTTTAAAAAATGATAAAAGGAAAAGTTTTGATTCATTTCGAAAACTTCTCCATGAATAAATAAGTCTACTTGTTGATTCTCATTACTATTAGTTACAGTATCTTCAAATGAAATCCATTTAATTTCAACGGGAACTCCCTCAGCATCAAATATATCTTTAAGCCAATGGGTTGTTTGTTCCGTATAATTTACGAGCTTTAAGATGAGGGTTCCAGTGAAATTAGGGCACTTCACTTTAGGAACTGTATAGCTTTGGTCTTGACCAATTAGACAACTTTTATAATTTGGCATTGCGCGAGAGTGTACACGTGCAATATCATGTCGATGCTTTGAAATAATGTAATGCAAGTAATCTCTCACTTCTTTTCGTTGAATATCAGTCTTGCGGAAAGTATTCATGATTACGACTCCAAACCCTGAATCACTTTCTACTTCAACTGTATCATTTTCTTCCTCTTGTGTTGAAGATCGGTAAACGATATCAAAATCTTTAGGCACTTGCACAAATTCCACTTCATCGAGTAACGGTCTTTCTTGAAAATAATCTTTAAAAGCAAATAATGTCGTCTTTAAATCATGAGCATTTTCAGCATAAAAGGCACCGGTCCCAAACACTTGACCTTTATTTTCTTTGTATATACTAGAATTAATCGTTCCTAGCATTTGAAGACAATAGCTACAACCGGTCGGAAAATAAATATCAAGAATTAAAGGTGCAACAACCTTTATTTCCTTTACAGGTTCCCATAGTTCTTGAAAATGAACATCTCTTCTCAGTTTCTCTAAGCAATCCACTACATCTTCAGCAATTAAAATAGAGCCGTCATGAAATTTAACGTCTTTTTTTAAGTAAAGTCTAAGCTTGGTCGAGAATTCATCCCAACTATGTGCTAGTTCTGGATAAATCACACCTTTTTCATCGACTGTAACTAATCGATTAAATACATTAACAACCATATTCGCGCTATGGATTTCTGCTGCCTTCAATGGGTGCATGGTCAATAAAGGGTAACGTCTAGGAATAATTAATTTGTCTATCTTATTAGCTTTTTGAACATAACCAAGTTTTGATCGAAACTTATTCATTAAACGAAGTTTACTATCCTTTGACCAGTCGAATAAAAGATATTTACTACTTATTTCAATAGATTCATCCTCAATTATCTTCATTAGCTGTTCTTCATATATTTCTTCTACATCTTTCATCCATTGCAGCTTAGAAACATTTCCACGTCCTTTACCAGGTGTAAAGATTAGCCATCCTTGAGTACCCCATTTTTGTATGTTTCGAGTTGTTTGTTTTGGACTCAAATGAAGGACTTCTGCAATTCGCTCTTTTTTAATGTTACCTGATGATACTGTGTTCCATAATGTTAAAAGATACTGATCCATCATACCCTCCTCATACATAAGTGGACATTTATAGTTTAATTGTCTATTTTTAGGAACTAGAGTCTAGTTTAATATACAAAAGACAGAGGAGGTATGCAACATGAATTGGAAAGACTATCCACAAAATATTAAGGTTCGTTTAATAACATCTTTTTTTAACCGGGCAGTAGCTTCAGCAGTGATGCCATTTATGGCATTATTCTTTGCTCAAGAAATGAGTAAGTTGTGGGCTGGCCAGTTTTTAGTATTCACCGTAATCATTAGTTTTTTTACTAATCTAATTGGTGGGTATATATCCGATCGATTCCCACGAAAAAGTGTTTTAGTAACAACCTCTTCATTAAGTGCAGTGTTGTTTTTATTAATGTCCATTAGCTTACTTCCTTTAGATAATGTGATTTGGCTGTTTGCCACTGCTTATGTAGCGTTTGTCATTACAAGTAGTTTAGGTCGACCTGCCATGCATGCCATTATTATTGACTCCACCACACCTGAGAATCGGAAGGCTGTATATGCCATTGATTATTGGATGGTGAATTTATCTATGGCCATTGGTGCTGCATTAGGTGGCTTATTATACGTAAACCATCAAATTGAATTATTCATTCTACTGACAATCACATCTGCTATTCTCCCGATTGCTTATCACATCTGGCTGATAGATGAACATACTAATCGCTTAGAAAAACAGCACCAAAATGTATTTTTAGATTTAATTCAAAATTATAAGGTGGCTTTTCAAGACCGACCATTCGTCAAGGTTGTTATAGGGTCAATGTTCATTGTTGCTGCGGAATTTTCTTTAAATAGTTATATAGGCGTTCGACTTGCAGAAACATTTAAATCCGTCACTATTGGTGACTTTGAAATAGCTGGAGTCCGTATGCTAAGTATTCTAAATATAGAAAACATGTTACTCGTCGTATGCTTAACCTTTTTTATTACTAAAGTTACGGATCGATTTAGTAAACAAAAAATGATGCTAATTGGACTCATTATTTATGGAATCGGTTATGTAACCATTACTTCTGCAAATTCGTGGTATTTGCTTGTTATCTTTGGTTTCATCGCGACGATAGGTGAACTAATCTATTCACCGATTCTAAATGCTGAGCAAGCGAATATGATGCCTGCAGATAAAAGAGGTTCCTACTCGGCGTTTTCTAATTTGTCATTCTCTGGAGCTGACTTGATAGCGAGATCCACCATTATTATAGGTGCATTCTTAATCCCAACGATGATGTCTGTATACATTGGAATCATCTTGATGATTGGTATTTCTCTTATCTATTCTGGGTTATTTGTGAAGAACTCCAAGCCAATTAAAAATAGAAAAGCGATTTTAACGACAACAATGAAGATGTTTAGTAAATAATCACACTCCTATATATCTAATCTATTGATGCAAATTAGAGTGTAGGGAGTGACAACACTCTCTGGTTCAAGAATCCCGTGTGATCTATCCCCCACCCATCGATTTACTTAATAAGAAACATATACTCCTAGTATTTTTTTAATAAACCTAGTTATATACTTCTCAATTGTGGTGTTATGTCAACTAGAGTGTATGCGTTATACAATCCACTTGAGTAAGTGAATTGATGTTTTGTGGACGGATCATCCAGGTTCCTGTCCAACTTGCGGGGAAGGTTTTCTAGAGCTTCATTTCCAGGGAAGGGCAAGATTGTAGAAAAACACAGTCATTGTATCATGCTAAAATCAGGTAAATATTGTGAATAGATGCACTTAAAGTATCGTGGCAGGTTAATTTTTTAAATGATAGAATTATTATCAGATAACAATATTTTGTAAAGTGATGAATTCATGAATATTACAGAAAAATTTGGTGAAGTGCCTGAAATAGAAACGGAACGTCTCCTCCTTAGAAAAATCACATTAGATGATGCAAAAGATATGTATTTATATGCCTCGAATGAAGAAGTAACGAAATATGTAACATGGGATACTCATTCTTCATTATCAGATACAAATGAATTTATAAATTCATTTTTACCCCAATATGATGCTCGATGGGGGATTGAGCTAAAAGAAAATGGGGAATTTATTGGAACAGTTCACTTTGTTTGGTGGCAGCCAAAACACAATAGTGCTGAAATTGGATATGTCCTATCTAAAGAATACTGGGG
Organism: Paenisporosarcina sp.; assembly: GCF_057785155.1. NCBI lineage: Bacteria > Bacillati > Bacillota > Bacilli > Caryophanales > Caryophanaceae > Paenisporosarcina > Paenisporosarcina sp. The sequence continues at coordinate 22,508 of NZ_JBYNRN010000016.1, read as the reverse complement.
CAAAGGTTTAATTACCGAAGCAGCAAAGGCAATCATCCCTTTTGGGTTCGAAAGTATGAACTAAGTTCGTATTCAAGCAAGATGCTTCTTAGAAAATGAGGGTTCAGAGCGAGTTATGGAAAAGTTAGGAATGTCTTTTGAAGGTATAAGTAGAAAAGTAATGTATGTTAAAGGAGAATATAAAGACTTAAAGGTGTACTCTTTATTAAAGTTTTAGAGTTTTTACCAAAGATTTAACATAGTAAAAAAATTCTGTACTACCTTTTATTTTTTTTCGTTTCCATTGATGAACATCATTTTACAACAGTCGTATATTGCGTTAAATAAATTTGTCATAATTTTATACTTAACGGGTTTTTCCCTTGAATAACGTTCTCTAAAATCCTTCTAATCGACGTATTCAGTAACAGCTGAAAAAAAGAGTTTTCTGCTGTACTCTATTCACTGTATTTCTCCCACAGACGTTACACTAACGGAAAATAACAATAATAAACACGGCCATATCTTGCAATGCCAGACGAGTTACTTGTTAACATACAAGACTTAATCCAGCATTTAATATACAATAGCCATGAAAGACAAATTAGTTTTTTAAAAAACTCCATATTAGTTAAGATTCAAATTTAAAAATAGGAGGGATAAAAGTGATTAATAAACTCAAGAAATTAATAAGTGATCCAAAAATACAAAAGGCAGTCAAAGAAAAGGTTCTCCCATTGGTGAAAAAAGAAATGGAAAAGAGAAAAACAATAAAGTAAGACTATCGATATTGAAATTAGAATTAGGATAGTCCTTCTTGATTCAGCGTATAGCCAAACATTAACTAGTTGTATTTTTTATAAAGTTCATTTTCTTTTAACACGTATATCATTTGTAACCCCTAATGCTTTCTCATTAGGGGTTTTTGTTATTCAGAAACATTGATTACTTCGCAGAACTTGACGATGCATTTTCATCATATTTTTTCATTTAATTTCCTTACCCTAAGGGTTCAGTTTTAATTTGATCTTCTTTGATTTTAATTTTATGGCAGTTCAACAAATTTGATTTATATTCTTATTATTCCAGAGTGTCTTTGTCACTTTTGTATTCTAAAACATCTCCAGGCTGACATTCTAAAGCCTTACAGATTGCCTCTAAAGTTGATAATCGAATAGCTTTTGCCTTGCCGTTTTTCAAAATAGAGAGATTAGCCATCGTTATTCCAACTCTCTCCGAAAGCTCTGTCACACTCATTTTCCTTTTAGCCAACATCACATCAATATTGATTATTATTGCCATTGTTTTCACCTCAGACTATTAAGTCATTTTCTGATTTTATATCGATGGCTTCTTGTAAAAGTTTTTGAAGAACAGCAGCAAAGACTGCAATTACCAAGGAAGCAAAAACAGGAACCATTCCGACTATAACGAGACCTGGTGCATCGTCAAGATCTGCTGCGAGGAAAACAAATGGCAAAATCACCACATACAACCCGCTAATTGTCATTGCACAGAATTTGATAATCTGTAGTGATTTTACAGACAGCTCCGAGAAAGCTTGATTCTTGTCAATATAGCTTAAAAGCTTAAACGCCTGATACAATGCAACGAAAAACGGAATCACTGATACATACATACCTATTACGATGGGATATAGGATATGGGCATAATCTGGATTTACTGGATTATTAGCTAACCAAGGCAATCCATATATACCTAAAGCAAGAACTGGACTTCCAATTAAAAAAACAGCTAATTTTAAAAAGATTGTTGAACCACGTTTCATAAAAAGCACCTCACTTTTCTTGTTAATCTGACTTTATCATTAAATTTATCGTATTACAATAAAATATTATTGTATGTCATTGTATTATTGTTGTTATATTTTTTCATTATATGATGTAGCATCATATTTAAGACTATTTCGTCTGCAAATAAAAAGGATCTACAACAATATTCGCAGTAAATCTCAAGCGAATTACAATTTTAAAGGTGTCAAAGTAAAGAAAATCAAAAGAAAAAGGAAAGATATCGTGGAACGATATCTTTCCTTTATTAATTGGACGCACTTTCTTCACACATTAACCCGATTTTTCAAGAGTCTCTCTCTTCCCGTCCTTCATCACACTTCATTTTTTCATTTTGTTTTTGATTAAGCGATAACTTCTTTGACTGTTTTTGAAACCAACGCATTGTCTGCTTTACCAGCTACAAGTGGTTTGATGACCTTCATGGCTTCACCCATGTTCGTACCAGAACCGATACCATTTTCAACGAGCAACGCACGAATTTCGTCAGCAGTCATCATTTGAGGCAAGTAGCTTTCTATGATGGCGATTTTTTCTTTTCCATAGTCGATATTATCCTGGCGTTCAGCTTTTTCAGCTTCCTCCAACGCTTGTTTTGTTTGCTTGAGTTCCCTTTGAACGATAGCCAACACTTCAATTTCCGTCAATTCCGTTCCTTTGTTCTTTTCAGCGGTAGTGATGTTGGAGATGATCATGGTCAAAATTCCTTTTTTCAAGACCTCTTTATTTCGCATGGCAGACTTAAATTCAGATTTCAGTTTTTCTTTTAACATCTGGATCACGTCCTATTCTTTATTTTTTAATTTTAAGTGTCAGCCATTATAGTTTGTTTCGCCATTTCTCGGGATATGTTCATCTCTCCTAAAAACCGAACCCCTAAAGCTGAAGGAAAAAGAGCTGGTAGTCTACTCGTACTGATTGAAATTTGTATCCTTTGGCATAACCGATGTAATAAACGATATTTCTTCTTCACTAAGACTAGGGGCAAAAAATTCTGTTCCCCAATGTTCGGAATGAAACATCGTAGTATCACCTTTACTTAAGAAAATAGAGAACCATTTGATATTCTCCATTTCAGCTATGTGATTATAAAGAAGATGATGTGAAATATCTTCCGTCAAGTTTCCGCGGAAAATGGTTATTTCCATATCTTCTGGCAACTCAGGATCGTCTTGAAATAAAGCTATTGTTTCCTGAATTACTTCTTTTTCTTCATTCCAACAATGTATCTCGATGGTATCCGATTTCTGAATGAAATACTTCATTAATGGAACCCAGTAGTCATAATTTTCAAGCAGTGTATCAGGGAATGCTGGAATGGTGAAATGCAATTGGTACTTCATGTTTAATCACTTCCCCCTCTATAAATCAATAATAAACTATTTTTACTGAACGTTTCACTTTAAAAGATAGCTTACCATTGACTGTTCCGTCCGCCAATTATCTATTAGAAAGTATAGTAACTTGGTTCATAAAATATGAATGCCTTATTTGCCCAACAATTCACTTCACATTGGTTGAACAAGAGATCTTAATGATCCGACTGTAAATCCTCGATTCACTTACTCAACTGAATTGGATCACGGTAAACATCCTAGGTTTAAATAACACCCAGATTAGGAAATAATCAACTTTCTTACCTCATAAGTAAAAGCCACCCTGTAAAGGCAGCTTATGCTTCATCCGTTATTTTAAGAGGAACCAATTATATGTTTCAATAAAAAGAGAATACCAAATGCACCTCTACTTCTTCGTTGTATCTTCAATAATCCAATCCACAGCACTTATTAAGTCAGAAAAAACAGCATCTGCAAGCGGATCACTCTTACCCAAGAATACTCCCTTTGTACCTGCCTTTTTCCCTGCAATTATATCTGTATCGGTGTCTCCTACCATGTAGGATTGCAATAAATCAATATCATACTTTTTACTGAGATCTGTAATTAATTTGCTGTTTGGCTTGCGACAGGCACAGCCTGATTTTGGTTTATGAGGGCAATAAGCCACGTCATGAATAATTGCCCCTTCCTTCTTTAATTCAGAAATCATATGGTCATGTATTTTATTGAGCTCAGTTTCCTTCATGAATCCCAATCCAACACCACCTTGATTGGTTACTACAAAAATGAAATCAAAGAAAGGATTCAACTTTTTAATTGCTTCTGAAACACCTGGCAAGAAGTATAGCTCATGTGGCTTATTTACAAATTTCACCCTATCCGTTAGTACTTCATTTATTACTCCGTCACGATCCAAAAATAAAGCCTTTTTCATTAACATCACACCTCTTGAGTAAATTGTGAACCGAACTCAGTAATATTATTGTTGTTTACTTGTATGAAAGATATCTGAACTATTTAATGTAGATTTACGATTTTTATAATTATTTTCAATCATTATGCTCGTGATTTGGGTTTTCTTAAAATCAAAACGATTATTATGACTAATAGGCTGACTACAATTGACTCGTATGCATTCTCTCTAATACTAGATCCTAGCACTATTAGCTCAGGATTAAATAATAGTAAAATAATACCTATGCCAATCGCTTGCGCAAATTTGTTTATAAACGTTTTCATTAGAGTTATTTCCTCCCTTCTTCCTTTCTATTTCATATCGCAACTTTAGAAATAACCCTATTACATATTTTATTTTATATACTGTGTTTACTATTGGATATTTTAAGGACAAATCTATTAATATAACTATTAATTCAATACTAAAGAAAATGGTTATTTCCTTATATTATTTACATCTAATTTACCTTTTATACATACTTTCAAAAAAAATTTAAGCTCACGAAATTCTATCGTGTTACATTCGATTGAAATCAAAAACGAGTTAAATAAAACCTAACAAAAAAATGCCTTGAAACGGCGATTTAACCGGTTCAAGACGTTTTTATATATTAGAAAGTTAAATCAGTTGATTCTGGAACAACTTCAGGCTCACCTGCTTTTAATAATACTTTGTTTCTTCCTAATAACAGTCCAAGTAGTAACATAAGCACTCCCGTACCCAACAGTATCCACTCAACTTTTACGATATCTGCCATTGGCCCGAAAATGAGCATTCCGATCGGCATCATAGATGTTGCAATCATCCCGAACACACCAAATATTCTACCTAAGTAATCACCCTCAACTCGCTCTTGGATTAATACCGTCGACGGAGTATTGAAGACTGGCACTGACACTCCGAATATCGCCATGAAGAGTAAATAAGCCCAAAATAGTGGGATAATTCCTAATCCAATCGTACAAATTCCCATTATAATAGTGGCAAGTGTCATCGTATGCACCTTGTTTGAAAAGCCACCCCACGAAGCTATAATACCTCCCCCTACCATCATTCCAATTGAAAAGGCTATTTCAATTGCAGTTAATCGCCATACTTCATCACCAAAACTCCGAACCACTTGTAATGGGGTTAAAAATGCAGCCGGTGCCATCAACACAAAAAACAACGCGAAAAACAAAAAGAATTTTTTCAAAAAAGCATGATTATTAATATAGGTTAAACCTGCTTTGAAATCATCAAGATAGCTTGACGTTTGTACCTCGGATGCCTTTGCATGAACCGGTATTTTTAAGAACATGAGCAAAGTTACAATTGCAATCGCTGCAGTGACTACATCTATAAAGAAAATGATTTCTAATGAAGCCATTGTCAGCAATGCCGCACTCGCCATAGGAGACACGAACATAATAATTGCCTGTATACTTCCGTTTATTCCGCTTACCTTTGTCAGTTTATCCTCTGGAACAATTTGCGGCAAAATAGCCCCTACGGCTGGACCTTGAATACCAGCTCCTATTGCCCTAATAGCTGCCATAACAAACAATAACCAAACAGCCTCATATCCCATTAAGAAGACAATTGCCATTACAAGAGTTGCAACCGCAATCAGTCCATCCGATAAGACAATGAGTACCTTTCGATTGTATCGATCTGCCCACACTCCTGCAAAAGGCGATAATATAAAAGTAGGTATGAATCCAAATAATATAAACAACGTCATCATCATTCCAGATTGTGTGGTAAGTGTTATATGCCACATAATCGCATATTGAACCAGTGAGGAGCCAAAAAGTGATATCGTCTGGCTACTTAAAAAGATAATAATATTCTTTTTCCAATTTACATATTCCGTATTAATCTTCTTCACGTCCTTTTATGTATATTTCATGCATTGAAAAGTGTCCTTTTTGAATGAATCGAAAAAGATTATACTTCATTATTTTTAGACTACAGATAAAAACAAGTTCTCCTATTGAGACAGATTAATCAGTGAAGCCTTGACCATTTTTTAATTAACGGTTCATAGTTAGAACTCTAAGTTTCAAAGCAAAAGGAAAACTCCATTTATATAAGTGAATTTTACCATATCTTTTTTATATCCAATTAATTTTATTGACCAGTAAAGTAGGAAACACACAAGTTTCAATCCATTCACTCATCCATTAGAAATGAAAGCTTGAGGAAAGCGAACTGTTGATTGTCTATCGGACAAATATAATTTTTGTTAGACGCTTTCTACTAATCGCAAGAAAAAACACCTACACAACGGATCGCTGATAAGGTGTGTAACTGGAATAATATTATTTTAAAGGGTAACACATAAAAAACACCAAACTTGTTTTGGATTAATAAGTTTGAGTTTTCCTTTTTAATTTTCTAAGAGTATGATGCGTTTAGCAATATCTCCGGTTTTCTCTGGTCCATCTCCAGACTTCCAAACAGCTATCTTGTTACCTTTTTCCAATTTCCCATCAAACTTTGTTCCATTAGAAAACAGCTATTGGACATCAGGCCTTTGACTGTCTATCCAGTTTATGGCTTCTTTTTTTGTTATGTTTTCTACAATAGCAATTACTTGTTTTTCTTCATTAACCTCTACAATATGGCCGATAATTAAAGGTTCTTCAACGATGATTTCTGTTAATGGTAAAGGTGACATCAAAATCAAATCGTCTAAAATTTGGGCGTTTTCTTTATCTAGTCTTCCAGAGACACTTTCATCTAGGACAGTAATTGTTGCATTTCCTCCTGTTTCAAACCAAATGGAGTATTCAAAGATTCTCTCTGGCATATTTTTATCCCAGTTGAAAAATAAATTTGCTTTTACATCTTCTGTTCTAGGCATCGTAACTTTTTTATTTTGTTCCCATTCAATTTGCACAAATATTTTTCTAAGCAAATCCACAGAATCTTTATCCCCAATAATTGTTTCATCGCCGAAACTACCATCTGAATTTATTTTTTGAACATCCACCCTTGAAAGTTGTTTCATATCAGTCTCAACAGTTTCTTCAAACCCAATAACCTCATTTTTGTTACATCCTATTAACAACAACATTGAGATTAAAAAGATTGCAAGAAAGAAAGTTTTTTTATTCAGAACCATCCACCCCTCATTCATTAATTTTATTAAACGGTAACAATTTTACCTCATTCCAGCTTAATGTTCTGATGTTATTAGAATATATTGTAATTCAGTTTACATTCTGTTGTTAAAACCCATGAAAGATTGTTGAACTAAGCACACCAACTTGAAACGTCATTAGTTATAGATCTCAGTTGTTTCTTTAATAAAATTTTTGATGTTTGTGCCTCAAAATAGAACAGGTTAGAATTAATTTAGGCTTTTGCTGGTCTTATATTGAATACTTGCTGTGCCAAGGTCATGCTGATACGACTTCAGAGAATTATATAAAATTTACTTGGCGCAAATTTAGAAATTACTGTAAATTAGATAGAGGTAATAACAGAATCTTTTACTTATTAAAACGTAGGTGTAAAAGAGCAATACGCGTTTACCCACCTTGAGCTAAGACAACGAGCCCTCAAGCTCAAAAAACGCAGAAATGGCAGCTGGAATATTTCTTAGAGATACCTCAAATTGAACCAATAGACTGCGTTCGTGTTCACATGCATTACGGTCAAAACGTTAATCGACTCAAATTTTCAACCTATAGAAGCACAGAGGAGACCTAGTAAGGATAGTTAAGATAGTCCGTTATTAATTTACCTAAATAAATCAACATTATGGTCTCTATAACCCTCTAGCATTATTCGACGTTTACTGACTCTGTTGTTAGCAACCATTTGTCGATAGCAACTTTAGAAAAGTAATATTTATTACCAATTTTCATATATGGTAACTCGCTACTAAGCTGTCCTTCACCAGCCTGCTATTGGACCTATTTTTTGAATTTCTTCTATACTTATCCCTAAGTAATCCGCAAGTTCCAAAGATGTTAGTAATTGATTTTGAGCAATTTCTTTTGTCTGCTGTTGAGTTTGATTTTTTTCTTCTACATTGTTTAATCCCTGCGATATTGGCCACCCGCTAATAATAATGCTCACAGCTAAGCTAAATATTGATAAAGACACTACATTATTTTTCACATTTGCACCCCAATGTGTTTTTTCTTATTATACTTCTCTTATTCCATTATTTTCAATATGCTAATTATAATCATTAGCATCGGAGAACTGATTTTATCAGCTAAATGATAATTCTCATAGCTTTTGGTAAAAGAATAATTTTACTGTATTAGAGATAATATTTTTCCGGAAGGATGTTCTTATGTACAAAAAGAAGTTTTTTCAACTGTGTTTTATATCTTTGTTGTTAGTCAGTTGTGAAGAACCTAAAAATAATTCTAAACAAGGTTTAAAAGAAGATATACAAACTGAAAGTGTACAGTCGAATTTGATTAGTGTTTCAGATGCGACAAAAGCATTGAAGAATTACTTCATCCAACAGGAATTCCCAGCCAGTTTCTTAGAAGGAACCATCGTATTGAAGGATAAATTTTATGACGTCGATGATACTTTATTAGTTTACTATTTCGTGGTTGAAGGAACGAAAACCGAGAATTTTTATCTCGTTTCAGCTGTTGATACATTGGATCCAATTATGGAATCTGGCAACGCTGACGGACTTTCCTATCATGTTGAAGAAAAGGGCTTAAAAAAACCCTATTATGTGGGAATGAACAATATTGTCTTCGCGGATAATGCACAAGATCTTCAAGAGAAATTCGCATCATCCAAAACACAGACATTGAACATGATGGAGGATGAAAAAACCAAATTACAATTGAAAGCAGATCAATCCGTGGATGAAGCGGAAAGACTAGAACTGAAACAACAACTAATTTACATTGAAGAAATGATAATTGAAACTTCCGAAAGAGTTCTAGAACCATTCCCTAAAGCTAGCCAAAGAAGCAATCATTGGGATGAATTGCTGAAATATAAATAAGTTACCCTACTGCTCGACTCATCTATCAGTTGCAGTTGCATCGGGTTCCATCCGTAAACTTAATTTCCTATTAAATTTTATTTTATGATCTCACTATAGTGTTTACGCTCATAGTACAAAAAAAATACTAAAGAGATGGTAATAATCTCTTTAGTATTTTTAATCATAGTCCCCTACTTACTCTTAACATTGATATACAGTTTACCTGCTGCTGTTTGGCGTGTTTCATTTTTGAAGCTATCTACTGCTTTCACTTCAATCACTGCACCATTAGCTACTGTTCCTTTTGGAGCTGTCCAATATCCAACATAGTGACCGTCCGATTCTTCCATCATTGGCAACTCTGTAGCATTTTGAACTTGTCCTCCGAAATCTGTTAGTGGCATGTGGATGACAAAAGTTGATTTTAATCCAAGCTCACTATCAAATTCAATTTTGACAGTTTTTCCTGATTTCAGGATAACATCTTCACTTGGTAATACATTTTCAATTACTAGTGCATCGTATTTTGCAGTTATTGTCACTGTTTTCGAAACACTGTTTTTGGCTAAATCTGTTGCTACAACAGTTATTTCATTTGCACCTGTATTTAAAAGAATGCGTTTTGAATATTTACCATCTATGACTGCTGCATCTTGACCGTTTACTTTAACTGATTCAAGATTTGCATCGTCGACACTACCTTGCACTGTAACCGTTTCACGATTTGTTTTATCTCCATTAATCGGGCTATCGATTGTTAGACTCGGATTCACTGTGTCCAAGATGACTGAGACAGGAGCAGATTCACCTGTAACTCTACCATCTAGTATAGAAACTGCTGTAAAATCATTCGCCCCTTCAGTTAATTCTGTTGGGATGGCGAACTTACCATCATCTCCTACTAATACTGACCCTACTTCTTCACCGTTATTTTTCAACTGAATAGTTGTAGTTGGTGAAGCAGTTCCTTCTATAGTAATTGCTGGTTCATTGGTTGCTAGGTCCGCTGATGGTGACGTAATGACTGGTGTACTCACTTCATAACTGACACGAGCACGAATCATGTAGTTTCCTTCATCTGCAGGTGCAGATGACCATGCACCTGAAACAGATTGGTAACTTCTTTCAGCATTTATTCCATTTTCATCAGTAGCAAGACCTGCAGTGTTCGGATACGCAGATGTTTGTCTGTAGACCATGTAGAAGTCACCATTTACAACAATGTTATGTTCCGATAAGTCGACTACTGTCCATTCACCATTTCGTAATGCTGTTGCACTAATTGAACCCGTAAGGTTTTTACCAGGTGTACCGTCAGTACCACTTGCATCCCATACTTCTACAGCAAATTCTGTTCCACCTGGTACTGGCCATTCAGTATCCCAGAAGCGGAAAACGCCATCAGTAACAATGCCATTGTCTTTACCTTCAGGAAGAGACATTTTTACTGCCCAAGCATTGCCTGCTGCATTGAAAGCACGTGCATTTTCAGGGGTTCCGTCATCATAGCCAATTTCTCCACCCGGATATGTGTAGAACGGCTCTAGTGCAAGATTTAATTCAAGCGCATTTGCACCAATTGTGACCGATGCTTCTTTGCTATGATAGCCACGAGCAATTACTTTTAGCGTGTATTCGCCTTCGTAAGCGGTGATTGAATAGTTACCTGATGGATCTGTTACTACTGGGGTGATATTGGCATCTTCAACTAGAAGAACAGTAGCACCTTCAACTCCTTCGCCTGTCGATTCATCAGTAATGGTTCCGCTTACTACATTTTGTGCCACTTCTTCCAATGTGAAATCGGCTTGTGCTGTTTCATCAGCCACAATATCCACAGTTTGTTGAGTAGTGTGATAACCGTAAGCTTCTGCTGTTACTGTGAATGTACCAGGTGTATGCGTTATTGAATATGTGCCATCTGCAGGGTTTGTATAAACAGAACGCCCTGATTCGATCACACTGACTTGAGCACCTAACGGCAAAAGTGTCGGATTGATTGGTGACTCTGACAAGTCTTCTTTTTGTGGCATTAAAGGTCTGATTTTCGTTGGGTCAATCGCTTCTTTTACTTCCGATGCATCTTTGTCTTTTATTAAGCCAAGGTCAATTTCCTCTACCTTATCATTATTTGCAGCATCACCAGTTTGTGAAACATCTGCTAATGCTACATCATCAATATACCAACCATCTCTTAGCACACTTCCATCGGAGAATGCGTGGAATGCTAAGTAAACACGTTGACCATTATACTCTGACAAGTTTACTTCTCCATCTAACCATGCCCCTGACTCTCCTTGGAACATTTGTAATTGTGTCCACTCTTGTTGATCTGTGGAAATAAAGACATGACCGTAATCCCATGCTCTTCCAGATGAAGATTGTTCAAAACTATGCCAATGTTTGAACTGCAGATACGAATCACTTTCTGGTAAATCAACTGGTGGTAACACAAGTGTTGCGTTCATACGATTGTCATACGTCCCATCTAAATTCGTTGCATATACTTTTTCACCAGATGCCGCATTTCCTGGCCCAGAAGTTGGAACTCCCAACTCCCAGCTGTTCATTTCTCCGAATGACCTCCAGCCTGTTACAATATTCTCGAAATCTTCAAAGTATCCAACCGTAATACCCGGCTTCACTTCAACAATATATTCTTCACTAGTGACTTCGTTGTTTCCAAAATCATTGATTAGCCATTTGTATGTGAAAGAATCCCCTGTTATCGATACTCCAGGAACAGTTACAGCGTATTCCCCAGATTTGTAGTCCCCAGACTTTCGAGATGCTTCTACAGTTTGCCATTCACTATTTTCAACAAGGTAAGATAATTTGACGGATGCTACACTGACATTATCCGTCACTGAAATCGTCAAATCTAAATCCATTCCATCATACGTTTCTCTAGGAGAACTATGTTCAAAGACAGGTGCTTCGTCATCTTCCCCGTGTTTAGTAACTTGTCCTCCAATTTTCCCAATACCATTCATGATAGAAGATACTGCTTCATAAGCATCAACTAAACCGTATCCATACCCGTGATTCGGTGTTTCTGGATATTGCGTGTCAGTTAACGGGATTGCTGTATCAAGTAAAATCTGTTCCATTTCATCAACACTCAAGTCTGCGTTTACTTGGCGCAACATTGCCGCTACTGCTGATATAGCTGGTCCTGACATGGATGTGCCATTCCATCCACCTTCATACCCACCCCCTGGAACAGAAGAACGGATGTTTACACCCGGTGCCGAGATATCCGGTTTAATTTCAGCATAAGGTGAAGGTCCTCTTAATGAGAAATTCGCTACTGCATTGTTAATGTCAGTTGCACCAGTTGCAAAAGATTCTGGGTAGTTTGCTGGTGATGCAACTGAACCAGGACCACCGGGATTAGATGCAGTTGTGTTCCCTGCTGAAAATTCAGGGAAAATATCTGCTGCGCGCCAGTTGGTTACTACATCACGATACCATTCGTCAAGACCCGGGCCCCCGCCCCAAGAGTTGTTGACAACATCTGGTGCCATGTCTACACGTGCATTTCCTTCAGAATCTGTTGGAGCTAAAATCCATTGTGCAGCTTCTAATAGATCCACATCTGTACCACCATTTGCAGCAAATGCTTTAACAGAAATGAATTTAGCCCCAGGAGCTACTCCAACCTGGTTAGATCCGTTTGTTTCGCTACCTACCATTGTTCCTGTCACGTGCGTACCATGACCTAAGTCATCATATGGTGTAGTTTGTCCAGCAGTAGCATCAAACCAGTTGAAGTCATGATCAGTTTGACCTGTTGAAGCATTATAACCACGGTACTTTTCTTTTAATGCCGGATGATCCCATTGAACACCCGTATCAATGCTTGCAACTACAGTACCGGACCCATCAATGCCCATCGCCCATACATCAGGAGCATTGACTCGTTCAATATTCCATTCAACATTGGCAATGTCAGATTCAGGTACCACAGCATCTTCCGTTTTCGTAGTGTATAGTTGACGAGTTTCGTTTGGAAGCACTTTTTCAACTTCCTCAAATGATGCTACCTTTTCAGCAACTTCTTTCGTTGCTGTAACGGCTATTCCATTTACAATATAATACGAATTAAAATCCTCAACATGGCCTTTAGCCACTTCTTGTTCGAGATAATGTTTTACATTTTGCTGTTCCTGAAGCGAAATGGCTTTTAATTCAGAAACAATTGCAGAACGTTTAACTAATAATGATTTTTTTGAAGGTAAATTCTCTTTTTCTGAGCTTTCTTTAGACAATGCAGCAATTTTTTTCGTATCCGCTTTCTCTTTGAACTTAATTAAGAATGTTACTTTCTCATCTTCATTAAAATTCTCCAGCAGACGATCGCTAATCTTCTCTTTTGCACTTAAGTTCGGGTTATTAATCGGTTGGTGCAGTTGACTAGTTGTTTCTGAACTTGTTACTCCAGGTGCAATTAGTGACAACGTCATGAGTAAAGAAACAGCCATGCTGAATGACTTCTTAGAATAAAACTTCTTCGTCATCTTCTTTTCCCCCTCTAATTTTTACCATTTCTCACCATTCGTGAAGCGGATTGCCTTTTACCTTTACTTAAAAATGAACACATAAAAACACCCTTGCCCCCTTTCCCTAATAATTTAGGTAAACAGTCTCAATGGTGTAAATCGTGAACCTCTAGTTGTTACTAAAACTATATAAAATTGAAAGTGATTTTTCTGTCAAATGATGTCGTAAATATTTAGAGTTTTGACAATTGATATTTAGTTCCTATTCAAAACTTTTTTACAATAGGTATATTGAATCGTGTTTGTTTTTATTAAATATATTAAACTCGATTAAAACCTTGATGTAACTGACTTTTACTTAAAATTAAATATATACATACTATTTTGGTAATTTAACGCCAAAATAAAAAATAAGTAATTAGTCCTCTTATTAATGATAAATGAACATTTTGGACTTCTTAGAGAACCTTATCGTTACGTTACTTTTATACTACATAAGTTTATTTATTTTCCAATTTTTCGTTATCTAATTAACTAAAACATCAAGTTAATCACATTGTTTTAACATTATTTTGAAATTAGTTTTAAACGCTTTTTACTTACCTTTTTTGGCATTATTTAAAATAGATTGTTTAATCAGCATGTCTTTTGAACCAATTTAGCAATAATTACAGATTAGGATATTTGACTATTTAGAATTAAATACTTTGGACAAAAGAGAAAAAGAGACACGTTAAGTGATTTTGTCACTTTACGCGCCTCTTTTAATTAGCTACTTATTTGTCGTAAATATTGTATAAGAAAGTTATTAATGACTGGCTAAGCTTTCAATAAACCTTGGTAACTCTTTAACGCTTGGCAAGGTGTAATTTGATTTAATGGTTGATTCCTTTGCCATTTCTTCAGTTGTAACACCTGATAACACTAGAATCGTAATCAGGTTAGCGTTGTTACCCATTAGTATATCCGTCTCTAAACGATCTCCAATCATAAAGCATTCATTCGCGGGCATTTGTAGTACTTCTTCAAGGACGAGATCTGCCATCAGTCGAGAAGGCTTGCCACCGATTTCCGTGATTTCCTTTCCAGTAGCAGCGGTGAAAGCACCCATGATGGATCCACAGTCTGGCACCTCACCTCCATCAACAGGACACGTCCGGTCTGGATTAGTTGCAACGAATTTCGCACCATTCTTCCATGCCTGATACATATTATTCAGTTTATCGTAAGTAAATTGGCGGTCCCAGCTGACAACAACATAATCAGCGTCGAGTGGATTATTCGTCATCGAAATATTTGCCTGATTCATCTCTTCAATTAGCGGTTGCTCACCGACCACATACACTTGATCAGTTGCTGTTGCATACTTAGTCAAATAAATAGCTGTTGCATAACTTGAATTAACAATTTGATTGACTGTCACATCAAAACCAAATTTCGTAAGTTTGCGATGATAGTCTTCCTGCGAATCAATCGGTTTATTCGTTACGAATACCACTTTATGTCCATTGGAAATTAAATAATCATATGTCTCGAGGGCACCATCAATTAGTTTGTCACCAAGATAAATCGTTCCATCGAGATCGAAAATATAACCTGCCACGTGATGGCCTCCTTCTGTTATCCATTCAGTTAAGTATATAGATATCTATCTACCCTATTTCCACTGAAGTCACGCCACTGTTAATAGATGATTAAATTTAAAAAACGCATAACCGATTTCTCGGTTATGCGTTTTTTATTTTTAGTCTTGGTCATATGAAGTTTTTGTTTCTTCGATACTTAATAGATTATACTTTTTTAATCTAATTGATATATACGCCCGTACTTCTCTTCTAAATACTCCACTAAATGCGTCGCATTCAATCCTTCGCCAGTTGCTTCTGTCAAGATTTCTAATGGTTTCTTCATGCTGCCATGACGGTGAACTTTGTCCGTCAACCAATTTTTAACCGGTTCTAAATCTCCATTTGCACATAGCTCGTCAAAGTTTGGAAGATCCTTTAACATTGCAGCTTTTAGTTGAGACGCATATAAGAATCCAAGTGCGTATGACGGGAAGTATCCGAATGCTCCACCTGCCCAGTGAACGTCTTGTAAAATTCCTTCAGCATCATTTGAAGGTCGAACACCTAAATATTCTTCGTATTTATCGTTCCAAATTTGTGGAAGATCTTCTACTTTCAGATCCCCATTAAATAAGCCTTTTTCAATTTCATACCGAATCATAATATGAAGTGGATACGTTAATTCATCAGCTTCAATTCGAATAAGTGATGATTTCGATTCATTAATTGCTGCTAAGAAATCTTCTGCAGAAACAGCACCGAACTGTTCAGGTGCATAACCTTGGAGTGTTTCGTAATTATGTTTCCAAAAATTCTCATTGCGTCCTACGAAGTTTTCATAGAATAATGACTGCGATTCATGGATACCCATTGATGTACCCGTTGATAGGGGCAGACCTTCTAAATCGGCAGAAATATTTTGCTCGTATAAGGCATGACCACATTCATGAATCGTGCCAAAAACCGCTGTACGAAAATCATTTTCATCATATTTCGTTGTAATTCGAACATCCCCACGATTTAATCCAGTCGCGAATGGATGAACAGTAGCGTCTAAACGACCCGCATCAAAATCATAGCCGAGCTGTTTTAAAATATCGTAGCTAAATTGTTGTTGTTTGTCTTTCGGGAAATGTTTAAATAAGAAATCAGTTTTAGGTTGATTTGGCGAATCCGCAATTTTTTTCGCTAAAGGTACAATTTTCTTTCTCAATTCACCGAATACCTCATCCAAAATTTCAGTCGTCATTCCTGGTTCATATTCATCAAGAAGTGTGTTATATGGATTGTTATCTTTCACTCCCCAATAAGTAACAAATCGTTTGTTCGTTTCAACAATTTCTTTTAAGTATGGGTAAAACAATGAGAAATCTGACTTCTCTTTAGCTTCTTCCCAAACAGATTCTCCTTTTGAAGTCAAAATCACGTAAGCTTTATACTCGTCAGCGGGAATCTTCTTGCTCATATCGTATTCTTTTTTAACTTTTTCAACAGTTTTTCTTGTAATTGAATCCAGTGAATCTAAATTTTTGCCAAGCTCGTCTAGCATTGTCGCCAACTCGTCTGAAGTTTGCATACCAAATACCTCAGATGACAAAGTACCAATTACTTGTGAGCGTTGATCGACTCCTTTTTTCGGAGCTCCTGTACGTAAATCCCAATACATCAATCCAATTGCTTCCGTGTAAGCTTGCATCTTTTTAACATAATCTAAAAATTTCTCTGTCGTTTCCATGTCAATTCCCCCAATACTTATCAAACATCTCCTTCATTTTAGCATAAAGACAGAAAACTATGATAAATATAAAGGCTATGACTGTTGTCTTTTAAGAACAAAATTTACAGTTAGCATGGTTAGGGCGTGAATCAAGCGTTAGCGAAAAATACACGATTTATTACAGTGCACCTTAGTGGGGGAATTTATTATAAATTCTGGTCCAAATTATTTATTTAGATTGTCCATATATCGATGGATGTTGGATATTTATGTTAATATATTTATAAGATTGTGCAGTAATCCAGTAGTTTAGTTTAGTATGAAGAGACTTTAATTAGAGTTTAATAAGGAGGGTAAATCTAAACGATGAATTTCGAAATGGTTATGAAGGAATTGGAAGCGCTTAGTAATGATCGGATTAAAAAGATAAGTATGAGTAATGGTGCACACGAGCCGCTTTTTGGCGTGGCTACAGGTAAAATGAAGCCGATTGCAAAGAAAATCAAGATTGATCAGCCTTTAGCCGAGCAACTTTACGCAACGGGAAACTATGATGCTATGTATTTTGCCGGCATCATCGCGGACACAACGACAATGACAGAGTCGGACTTTGAGCGTTGGATGGATGCAGCATATTTTTATATGCTTTCGGATTTTGTGGTTTCAGTCACCTTGGCAGAAACTGAGATTGCGCAAGCTGTTGCCGACAAATGGATTGCTAGCGGTGAAGAACTTAGAATGTCAGCAGGCTGGAGCTGTTACTGTTGGCTTTTGGGTAGTCGCCCGGATGTTGAATTTACCACAAGCAAGCTTGGTAGTATGCTTGATCAGGTAGAAAAGACGATTCACGATTCTCCAGATCGAACCAAATCCGCTATGAATAATTTTATCTACACAGTCGGAATTTCATACTTGCCACTCCATGATAAGGCAATTGAAACAGCAAAGGCAGTAGGACCAGTCGAAATTAGGCGGGACAACAAAAAAAACAGTATCCTTCTTGCTTCCGAAAGTATTCAAAAACATATAAATAGAGGCCCACTTGGTTTTAAACGCAAAAATGTAAGGTGTTAAAATAGTTTTTCAGCAAGCTTCGTATTACAGAAGGACTACTGAAAAATATACATTTTTCCACAAAAACAGGTAACCCGACAACTAGTAAAGAAACCATTTTGATTTATCTTATATCAAAATGGTTTCTTTTATTTTTTCAGTGGTTTCTGTAGTTCATGGTGAAATTTATCAATCACTTCTTGTTGCAGGTATTCCAACGACTTATGCTAGAAACATTACTTGAGCTATAGATTTATTTTTGCTATAAAAGATAGGGGCGGTATGTTTGGAAAGCAATGAATATAAACAGCTATTAGCCGAAATAGAGAAAATAAAGTTTCACAATATCAGTTTGTTGACTCTTGTTGGGTTATTGAATGATGAGAAAATGCAAGACCCTACAATTCACGAAACTGTAGTCACATTTGATTTGTCAAAAAATGATTTGAGAGAATTTACAAAACTTATTCAAAGCTATGACGGCAATAATCTTGCCTTGGAACAAAAAGCTTTAAAAATTAATCCGGTTTTTAAAAGGAATAATATCATTTCCATTGTGAAGTCTTTTTTATCTTCTGAGATGTTTCAAAAGAATAGTATGGAAATACTGAAATCATATGAATAGATAAACAATGTTGAGGATTTTTACATGAGTGTAAAAACCCTTATTTGCGTCTAGCAAGAGATATGATCGTGAAGCCTGATATCTTGATGCCCACAATTATTTGATTTACTTACATATCGGCACTTTCGAAACGTGCGGCCATCGTAAATTTACGATTAACTAAATTGTCGATAGAACTTAGCCTACACTTTAATAAAAGCTAAGAAAAATGAGTTTTTTCAACTAAACTTGATCATTGTAACCAGTAATAGTTATCTGTTCTGCACATTATGGTACTTATTGTTGATTGGAGTGAAGGTCGGCGACTCCAGCGGGAAAGTGTGTCCAGGTGTGACCCCACAGAGAGCGTAGCGAACGAGGAGGCACACGGACCACCCGCGGAAAGCGTCCGACCGTAACGGAAATCGACAAAATCTCTGTTTTAAAATCTTTTTGTTTACATCGGTTTTATGAATTATGAAATTGACTCTCTAAATATAAAAAAGGAACTGCCCTTAGTCATATGTCATGACTTTTAGGACAGTCCCTTTCTGATTAACTCCAAATAACTTCGACAGGAAGCACATGTATAAATGAGTCACTTAATTGTTTTTCCTCATCCGATAGCAGTAAATGAATAGAACCATGATCTGCTGACGTACGAATCAGACGTCCAATCCCTTGTTGAAGGCGAAGTAACATGAATGGTAAATCGACTTCATTAAATGGATCATTCGAGAATTTTCGTTTTGCATCAAACAATGGATCATGTGGTGGGAATGGTAAATCAAAAATAATCACACGTGTTAATGCTTCTGCAGGTAAATCGAGACCTTCCCATAAATGGTAAGAACATAACGTAGAGATTTCGCCTGCTTGGAAATCACGAACAATGGATGACAATTCTCGTTCCCCTTCACATGCCATGTTAAGTCGTTCTTCAACAGTAAGGGAGTTTTCGAAACTCACCATGTCCTGCTTCGACTTGAACAATATTAAGGTTGGCTCATCTGATTGAGCAAGAAGCTCTCTCGCTTTTTGAGATTTTGTCGCAGTTTCGACAGAATACCCATAAATTTTCATAACTTCTGCATAATCGAATGGTGAAGAAACACTGAACGAGTGATATTTATCAATGCCGAGTGCATCCGAAATATACGTAAAGTCTTTATTAATAGACAATGTTGCAGAAGAGAAAACAACTGGTAGTTTACTTGTAAATAGTTTTTCATTTAAGATGTCTGTTACAAGACGTGGCATAATAACTAGTGTTTCAAGACCGTCTTTTTCTTCTACCCAGTCGACTGCATCTCCGTTTTGCACAAATAATTGCATCGAAAATACATATTGTTCTAAATACTCTTCAACCATACGAAGATCGTATTCATCTATCGTATAAAGTTCAGACTCAAAAACAAATTCTTCTAGAAGTTGTTCTACTAATTTGACAAGTTCTTTACCTATTTGCAATACAAGATCTGTTTTATTAATATGAAGACGTTCACCCTCTCCATAGGCGTGAACAAGTAGTTCTTTAAAGAAATCATCATGCGTATCTTGTAACTTTTCAAGCAAACGTAATGTTCTTTCACGCACTCCATCTGTAGCCACACGATCAATTAATGACACAAGCGTTTGGCTTTGCACTTCATACGTCAATGCACGCTGTGCTGCAAACTCTAATAAATGTCCTTCATCTAAAACAATCATCGAAACATCTGGCAATAAAGGCATTTGCCCTTCACGCACACGCGATTCTTTCGTCCAAATATGTTCCATTAAAAAGTCATGAGAACAAATAATTAAATCTCCTGCTTCACGGTAATTTTGGCGATGAATAGTTTGACCACAACGATTGCGAATATCACAAACAGCACATTGTTGTATCGGATGATAATTCACTTTTTGCCAATCTTCGTCGCTTACGTCTGGGAAAGCACTGCGTTCGCCATATGGGTAAACTGCCTGCAACGATTGGTGCCCATACACAAAGTCGGGAATTCCATCTTCAATTTGCTCAATGAATTCCTCATCATTTGTTTTTTGCTCATGCTCGAGTCTCTTTAAACATAAATATTGATCACGAGATTTTGCAAGTCGAACATCAATATTCCATCCAAGCGTATCTTGCAGCTTTTGAATATCGCCCTCTTTTTTTACGAGCTGATCAATCAACGTTTCATCTGCACATGATATTAAAGCGGGCTTGCCAGTATATCGTGCATATGAAATAGCTGGTAGTAAATAAGCGATGGTTTTCCCTGTTCCTACACCAGCTTCTGCAAAAAGAACGCTTTTATCTTTTAACGATTTTTCAATTTGATAGGCCATGAAAATTTGCTCATCGCGACATTCAAATCCTTTTTCAGGCAACTCATCATATAAAACATCACCCATCCAATCACCAAGTGATTCGAAAAATGATCGGTCTTTAGAAAGTGCAAATGGTAAAGTTTGTTTCATAGTGTTCTCCCTTCAAACGATAAGAAAACGGATAGGTGGACCTATCCGTTTCAAGTTCTATTCACGAGGTAATTTTCTACCCCAATATTGATAATAATTAGTTTCAATAAATCCATTAAATAGTTTACGTTTTTTCGTAGCTCTTCGTCCGTATAACGTTTCGAACTCTGGCATTGAAGACAACATATACACAGACCACGTTGGATGAGTATCCATAATGCGTCCCATATCATCAATCATCTCTTCGATGACTTCTATTTCCCCGATACGTTCCCCATAAGGTGGATTTCCAATCATTACACCGTCGGTTGAAGTTGTTGTGAAATCTTTCAATTGACGCTGTTTAAAGTGAATTAAATCAGCAAAACCAGCTTCAATCGCATTATTTTTTGCAATTTCAATCATTCGAGGATCTAAATCAGAACCTGTGATGTCTAAATGCTGGTCATAGTTTGCTGCTTCTTCAGCTTCTAAGCGCACTTCTTCCCAGATTTTTTTTGACATCCATGGCCAGTCTTCACTAATAAAACTGCGATTATACCCTGGAGCTAAGTTTTGGCCGATCATCGCTGCTTCAATAGCGATTGTTCCTGACCCACAGAATGGGTCTACAAACGGACGATTTGGGTTCCATTTTGAAACATAGACAAGTGCTGCAGCAAGTGTTTCTTTTAATGGAGCCTCACCTTGACTTAAGCGGTATCCACGTTTATGTAAACCAACACCACTTGTATCAATGCTTAATTTCACCACATCTTTAAGTATACTCACTTCAATCTTAAATGTTGCACCCGATTCATCTAAAAAACCAATTCTTTTATGTGCTAATTTTAATCGTTCGGCAATTGCCTTTTTAACAATCGCTTGGCAATCTGGCACACTGAATAATATTGATTTTACAGACTTACCTTGAACTGGAAACGCAGCATCCACGGATAAATATTTCTCCCAAGGAATCGCTTTAGTTTGTTCAAATAATTGATCGAAAGTGGTAGCTCTAAAATCTCCAGCGATAATTTTAACGCGGTCAGCAACTCGTAACCACATATTGGCACGTGCAATTGCTCGCTCATCGCCATCAAAATATACTTTACCGTTTTCTGTTTGCGTTTCATAACCTAATTTTTTTACTTCATCTGCCACAATGCCTTCTAAGCCCATTGCCGATGTTGCTACTAATCGATGAGTCGTCATCATCTCATCCTTCCTTTTTAACATTCATTCATAAATTTGCTTATTTATTAAGAAAAGCTCTCCGAAGTTAGTGGAGAGCTTGTTTAGTCAAAGTATACCCATTAGAAAACCCAATAAGCCATGTTTTGTTATCACGTACTCAAACGGCTTACGCCTCGTACAAGTGAGTAGTAATCATCTATCTACAGACTAAGTCTGTCTCTCAATTCGTTAAATTCCTGCATGAGAGTGCCCCTACCATAATTTGGGTTTCTCGCTCGTGGGGTTTACCTCGTTCCACCTGAAACGTTTCCGAGTCAGCTCCGTCACTGTGGCACTTTCAGAGAACCTAGACCATATCCGAAGACTTAGGTGTTGTTCCC
>NZ_JBYNRN010000015.1:0-3735 GCF_057785155.1 Paenisporosarcina sp. | reverse complement strand
GGATTTTTCTGTGAAAGAGCCCGAGTTCTGACTTTGCGCAATCCAACGATCCAGAGCGGTTGCACTTAATTCATATTCCCGAACGATGCTAGCCCTTGTTTTCCCATTATCATATAGTTGAACCATCTGTTTTTTAAACTCTGCTGTAAACGTACGTCTTTGTTTTGGCATAGTAGATCCGCTCCTCCGTATATCTCTCTATTCTACTAGCCCTTATTTTTTCTGTCTAACTTAATGTAGCCGATCCAGTTGAGAGAATGGTGGTCTTGAGATTGAAACCATTTAGAAAGCGATTAAAGAAAGTTATGGTTAGTGGTTTTCGGTTTCATTGTATAATCAATGAATTACCAAGAATAAGTCGGTTTGTTTTCGAGTGTACCCTTATAATACGAAAACATCTTTTTTTGAAGTTTATTTCTCGTGGCAAGGTTCATGGTTTTTTAATCTTAATAAGCCTGATACCTGTGTTACTTTAATCAATTATGCAATAGTGAATGGATGGGATTACACGCAAGAGAAGAAGCGGATGAGTATTGAGCAAGGAGATTTTCTAATAAAATTAATTGAGATTAAAGATTGAGAGTAGTCTAACAAATACAATAAGAGCCTTACATTAAAATTCTAGCCTATATGGAGGTAATATTTCGATGCGTTATGAAGTTAAACTGAATATCATAGAGAAAAAATGGGATATTGTCGTTGGCCGAAAAGAGATAATAAAAGGACTGGTCGATATTAAATTAGCAGACAAGATCGCTGAAGAATTGAACAAAGCCTATGATCAAGGTCTTGCTGTCAGAGACAGTTCAGAAAAGAAAATAAATGAGAGTATTAATCGTTTATTCTTCTAGTTTGTTTTCATTACTATCGCTTATTCACAATGATTATTTTCAAAATGGTTCCCTTCATCGGGAAATTTTCCTTCTGGTGGTGTCCAAACACTTTGGCAAATATTATTTCCATTTACCACGGAGTAAGTATAAGTCCAACCTTTTTCGTTTTCAAACTTAACGTTTAAGTGATAAGGTTTATATTGTTTTCCGATGTTACGGCTAATTTTCCACTGTTGATTAGGATATTTTCTCTCAAGATAATAATTTAGTTGTTCAGTCTTCTTGGATACTTGATGATCAACCCAAAAGGGACGAATTGCAAAGAGTAAAAACAATATTACAGTTATTGAAGATGCGATTATTAAATTCAATTTCCTGATTTTTTTTGGCAATAATAATGCGGTTACAAAAATAATAATGATAAAAACGGTAGACATTGTAATTTCTATGACTGTAATTGGATGCAAGAAGTTTTCCCCCTCCTACCAGTTGCTTTGTTTATTTAGTTCATTAAAAAAGAAGCTGCAGGCTGAATGGCAATCCATTAAGATACATATGTATGGTGTCTGTATTTTGCTTGAGTGCTTCAATCGTTTCTGAGTTAGGCTGATTATAAATCATTAAATAGTCAATTTCGTTGTATTCTTCCCGTACAGGAAAAGCTAACTTTTCTTCCGTTAACGAAAATTCTGCATGTATACCAGCTTTATTTCCACGGACATCAAAGCGTATCCATCTTCCAATACTTTTGATATAAGCGGCACTTAGAGCATGGATGCAATACCCCGTATCTTGTGTGTCCCTGATAGTTAGTCGTTGATAACAAAATCCCGTTGGAATGCCTTTGCTTCTCAATAGAGTGCATAATAAATTTGATTTGGCGTAACAAATACCTTCTTTATAGAGTAGTACTTCCGATGCGGCACATGTAACCTCAAATATCTATTTGATTCAGCGGAATTACTATGCATTAAAATGAATTAAAATACAAATTTTAGTTCTAAATATGTTTAACCATAGTTAATTATAGGAGTATTAATGACTGAATAATGAAATGTAATATGGTACAATAGAACGGAGATTTCTTAAAAAAATACGATATGCGTCATTTGTGTTCATAAAACAAAAAACACTTCCTGAATCAGTGCCTTTGTACGGACTGAGAGAAAGTGGTCTAAGAAAACAAAAAAGAGTTCTGGTCAGCCTGCTTGCGCAATAGCTATCCAGAACCCTTGAAAGTGTATAGTTGGTGCGGTCGAGAGGACTCGAACCTCCACGGCTGTTACACCACTAGAACCTGAATCTAGCGCGTCTGCCAATTCCGCCACGACCGCACGTCCTATAAGGGATTTCTCCATTTTGACACTCAATTATCACGAACAATATAGTGTAGTATAAACGGTTCTAATAGAGAAGTAAAGTGGTGTGGAATTAAATTAGTCTAGTGGTTCAATATATGTTAAATCAGGGTTCCATCATATCCGATGGGAAGCTAGTTGTTATTATGTTTGTGGAAATTCGAGAATCTAGTGACCAGTTTGTGATTTCTGTTAAGTCGATTTGTGATTATAAAATGAATTAAGTATAGCTGGCTTCCTTCATTTGAGGGAAGCCGTTTTTGATTAATGCTGTTTCGTCAAATTTAAGACAATTCACTTTAGGAGAAATGGTAATTTATAAAGTCAATATTGTGTATAGAACGTATGTTCTTATATAATAAAGTTATCAATAATATGAGGACAGTGTGATCATGGCAAAGAAACTTGAAGGAAATGGATTGTGGGAATCATCCAGAATGATGCTACCTGAACATAAACAATCCTTAAATGATTTGGCTCATGAGCAAAAGAAACGATCACGGATTGACCTTGATGAGCAGGAGTGGGAAAGTGTGTCTCAGGCTGTAGCTGACTCTCTAAGCAATCGTAAGGAGATAACTCTGCAAATGTAACATCCATTAGAAGAGTTGATTTTGGTCGGCATTGTGGAGCGAGTAGACCAGTTCAAGGGTAAGTTTATGGTAGATGGTGAGTGGTTTCTAATGAAGGATATCGAAGGTTCATCAAAAATGGACTAATTACGATTATACAAAAATGTGACAAATTACCTATTTAATCGTATAATCGTTGGAAGGAGATGATAGAATGAAAAAAATATTGTGGAGTTGTATGGGGTTGGTTTTGTGTTTGTTTTTCTTTAAGCATCCTGAGATATTTGCTGATGGGTTGACGTTATTAGCTCAAAGATCGACCTTAGTTATTAGTAGTCTAATAACATTTGGTTAATTGATAATTCAGAAGATTATTTGGAGTGGGGATGGTTTTGTGGGGAATATTGAACAGTACAAGGAACACCTTGCAAAAGTGGAATTACGATTTGAAAAACTAAAGGAAACGTATCAAAATACTTTAGTCAAATTGCATGATAGTCATCCTTTTATTACAACATATTTTATTGAAAAGATGAGTGAACTAAATACGGTGTTTTCTGAAATGCTTGAAGTAAATAGTGAAATCAGTACTCTTAAATATATGATAGGTGATTTAGAATCTGATGATGAATCGGATTTTATCCCATTCTGAATTAGTTCTCTTTGCCCTATCTCCAAATGTTAAAGTTGGCGATGTAGTAGTATTGGTTGTTGGAGTATGGACAACTAATATTACGGAGACAGAACAACGAAAACAGCAGATAAAGAAGCTAGTGGATAGTGTTTGGGAAGATTAACGATGAACTCGCCAAAAGGCATTGTAGCTTGCTCTTGTCAACACCAACTTAATAATCCCCAAAAGTAGCAGTTGAAAATTCCCTAGAAAGAGCTGAATTACGGCTCTTTACTTTCCGTTAAATCAGGCTGAAAAAATCCAGCTTTTTTCTTTTCTTTAATCCTGTAACTCTCCCC
>NZ_JBYNRN010000014.1:0-3596 GCF_057785155.1 Paenisporosarcina sp. | reverse complement strand
CAGTCACGAACATAATCACGAACATAATCACGAACATAATCACGAACATAACCAAGAGCATGATCATTCACATGAACATTCGCATACACCGAAGAGCCCAAGCGAACAAGCTGGGCATAAGCATTAGACACATTCAGAATCGAGTTTGCACACTGCAACTCGAAAATTGAGACTGTCGATTAATTCGCTTTGTCTCGTTACGAGTGAATAGATGGTTTGCCCAAGCTCAAACAGCTTTTTTTAAGTTCCTTGATTATATAAGAGATTAGAGGAATGGAACTTAAAGCCAAAACTCGCGGCAAACCATCTTTTCACTCTTCACTTTCCAAAATACGAATTAATCGACAATCTCGAATTTACCTTAGAGAGTTAACTCGATCTGATTGATGCAACGCTAGTCTACGTCAACACACTTTTGTTTCAGAAGTATTAGTATGATGTTAATGTCGGGAACCATCCCTTACAACCACCAATATGTTCCATTCGTTATATGATAGAGGTCATACTGTGCAGTTGAGCTATCGTCACCCGTTAGCTGAATATAATCTTATTTTTACTCCAAATATTTTGATAAAGGTTTGTAACGGTTAAATGTACTATACCTGTTTCGTTTAAAGAGATTTTTTGTATTTCATATGATTCATTCGGGAAAATATAGAAAGAAAAATCATCTCCATCTTTGTAGTTTAACCCACTTAAACCAAATACTGAGCTGGTATAGTTTTTGTTATTATATTCTGCATTCATTTTAGCGGACATAGTGGTTGTGAATGAATTTCCGTCTACCGTAGCATGATGACCTCCTGAAATTAAAGAAGCATCAGTTAAAGAATATTGTCCACTCGACCTGAAACCAATTCTATATCCTCCAGAATTTATACTACCTGTATTATCAATCCAGGATACGTATATCCTATGGGTACCATCATTGTATAACTCTTTTCCTATATTGCTTTCTAAATTTGATAGGTCAATTGAAATTGAATTTTCTCCGTGTACAATATGACCTTTTGTATCAGTAAATTCTTTTGTGTTATTCGCAATATAAGCCATCCCTTCTGTCCATAAACCAATCAAACCTGTTAGCCAAAGAACTAAAAAAATTACAGCAACAACTGGTGTTGAGATAAATAATATTTTTTTCACTTTCATTTATTATGAACCACCTCTCAATATATAAGTTCACTTTTTAGCTATTCTCCCGTTAATACTACGCCAGTTCCATTTATGCCTAGTCAGCAATAGGTAAGCCTTTGAGGTGATCTCCAGCTTTTCCCCTGCTCCACACCGGACGTGCCAGTTTCCCGGCATCCGGCGCTCCCTCTAACAGAATGTACTAGATCATAAGTTCCTCGTTACTCATAGATTTGGGATTATTAGACTGGTTCTAGTCCGTATATCTTGCGATATTGGTTGACTTTAATTTTCATCAAGTCTGTAATGCCCAGTCTATTTATGAGTACTTCAATCGTCTCTTTGTGTGTGTGGTGGATAAGTTCGTATACCTCTCTGTGGAGGATGCGCATGTTTTTGAATTTGTCGCCTCCACCGAGATATAATGGAATGAAATGGTGGCAGTAGACGTCTGATGCGAAGAGATACATCCCCGTAATTTCACATTTCCCCATCTTCATGCTGTACCTACTCATTCTGTTATCCATGTATTCCACACTTTGGTTCGGGATGCTAGATTCCATCAAGGTAAGAATTTCTTGACGTAGATCCGGACGAAGCTTTTTGTGTATTTGTTCTCTTCCTGCCAGTGTATAGAGTGAAAGACTTTGATTGAGGTTCATGGTGTTCTTTGTTTTCACGTTGGCAAGCGGATATAAATAGACATTAGCTACTTTGAACGTTCTGTAACCCAAACTATAGAATTTGCCGTAGGACGGCGGTGGGTTAGTCGGATGTTCATATTTCCCGATTTGATTAAGACAATTATACATGAAGGTTCGCAGGTCATAGGCAAGACGTGAGAACGCAACACTGACATGCGTTGCCCGATTGAAATAGTTATGGATTCCCAAAACAAAGCTATTAAAGAGTATGGCATTTTGAGCCGTTGGAGAAGTTCTTAATTCTTGAATGCGTTTTTTAGCTTCCATCTTGAGCTTCTGTATTTTACCAGCTTTAATACCTGTATGCGCTACTCTCTTCTTGCCCTTTTTATTCGCTCGGATTGTAAATCCTAGAAATTCAGATTCACGCTTTCGTAGATTCACAATTTGTGATTTCTCCGGCGAAACATCTAGTTTGAGACGTTTTTTTAAATAAGACACAACAGCATGGTACCACTTCTGGGCGGTCTTGTAGTCTCGGCAGATGACTTTGAAGTCATCTGCGTAACGCACCATGTATCCTTCTTTAAGGGAAGTGCGGTTTTTCCAATACAATTCACTGCTTCTTGTCTTATGAGGTTGAGTCAGAGGGAAGAACTCCCATTGACCTGCTACCCAATGATCCAAGTCGTTGAGAACGATATTTGAAAGTAAGGTCGACAACAGACCACCTTGCGGTACGCCCCGTGTGGGTATACCTTCTCCATCGATTTCAGCTTTCAACATTTTAGAAATGCATGCTAACACTTTTCTATCCTGAATCCCCATGTTCCATAATTGTTTCATCAGTAAAGTGTGATTCACATTGTCGAAGAAACCTAAAATGTCGATATCTACTACATAGTGCATTTGAGCACGATTCACAAGAAATTGTATTCTTGCCATCGCATGATGTGTAGACCGTAGTGGTCTGAAACCATAACTATGTTTGTAGAAATGCGCTTCTGCTATGGGTTCAAGAACTTGCTTGAAGCATTGCTGAATGATTCGGTCAAGAATACAAGGAATTCCGAGCGGTCGCCATTTACCATTGTCTTTTTCTATAAATTTCCGTCTAACTTTCTTCGGGCGGTACATTTTTAGGTTGTTTTGGATTTCTGATACTAATTCATCTTCGGACACCTTTTCAATGTCTGTGATGGTTTTCCCATCTGTTCCTGGCGTCTTTGATCCTTTATTGGATTTCATTGTTCGATAAGCAAGCCGAATATTTTCTCTAGATGTAATTAGATCGTAAAGGTCTGAAAAGGATTCGCGCTTGCAGGCTCTCTCGTATAAATCCGTAAAAGATTCCGTCATGCCGTAGTACTCCCAATTTCGCAAAGCTTGCACTGTGGCATCCACTCCTTTTGAGGTGATGTTCCCACGTTCTTACCCGACCGGTGCAATTCACGTTTGGAAAATGATCGTTCTTTACTATTAGACTTGGGGCTGTTCCTCCACTCCCATTACAGGAGATTCATCAGTCGTGCCCCTACCCTCACAAGGATGAATGCATTTGGGCTTTCGCCTTATTACAACCGTCTTGGGTAACAGCCCTTGTTGCGACGTCCCTTGTTTTCCAAGTCCCTTACAGCCTAGCTATCTAATCTGGACTTAGGTGCTTCCTTTAGGCCTGTGAGATCTATACCGCCATAGTTCGGTATAGCGTATTTCAGAGGGCAGATTTTTACTTTACGCCGCTCACCCCATCGTAGGATGGTACATAAGTTTCCTTATGCTCTAACTTTAGACCTGTACATTCGGTTGTTCGTCAGT
>NZ_JBYNRN010000013.1:0-100433 GCF_057785155.1 Paenisporosarcina sp. | reverse complement strand
AAGGAGTAAAGCCTTTTTTCTTATTGAACTCCCATGAAAATTAAAACCATAAAAGACCAAATTAAAGCAGACCCAGTAAAATACTTTTTTAAAAAAGGCTGAGCCTTGTAAAATTTATTATTAAATTGATAGTGGTTCTGATCAAAAATCCTCCCCCTAGTAAAAAGTATAGAGTAATTGGCTAGTGCAACAACCTGAGTAGGATTAATCTCCCATGAGTGCTACCCCATTGAGGGTGCGACATTCTGTGATACACCGTGGTTGTTGGAGTCAGACTAACGCTCGGGCTCTAGGCACCATAGTTCATCGACCTTCATCACCTAGCCTTGGTAATCTATACCCGTTCTTAAAACATTTTCATCCTCTGTGGTGCAGCGCAGGTATTGCGATGCATGGGTGGCTAACGCAGCAGGTTAGTTGAGTAAGAAAGAATAATTTTAAACAGACAAAACCCCTTCAAATAAAGTTGAAGGGGTTTTGCAATACTAGTTTTTCTCTTTAATAACGAATAAAACACCAGTGAGAATTAGGATTGATCCTATCCAAAACGTTACACCTATGTTCTCGCCTAGAATAAGCCATCCAAGTAATGTTCCAACCACTGGTTGAAAGAAGAAAAATAACCCCCCATTTGAGGCGTTAAGCATTTGCAATCCACGATTCCAAAGTAAAAATCCAACTGCTGTTGAAATAACGCCCAAATATAAAAGTCCACCCCAAATAGTCGGGTGAGTCAGTTCAGAGATATTAATTTCATGTAACCGTGGCAAAACAAATGGGGTCAATACAATTAGGGCAACCAATATTGAATAGGTCGTTACCACAATTTGTGAATAATCACTCGGTAACTTTTTTACAAGTACAGACATGAGCGCCCATGTTAAAGCCGCAATAAGAAGCCAAATACCACCAATTTTACTGGACATACTCATATTACCAATTCCAACAATGAGTAGTACTCCAATTGTTGCTAAGCTAACGGAAATTCCCTTCCTTAAAGTCAAACGTTCTTTAAGAATTAAGCGAGCAAAAATAACCATAAATGCTGGTGTTGAGGAAGTTATAATGGCTCCCATTTGTGCTGTAGATAACATTGTTCCAGTTTCTTGAGCAACTATTGAGATGGCGTTACCGATAATCCCAATGGCAATTATTATTAGGAAATAACGTTTTTCAATTCTCCATTTTTGTCTTGTAACTAAGCCGATAATGAGAAGTGCAAAAAGAGCCACTACATAACGCAACCACACAAGTTCGAGTGGAGGTATGACTGATACCACTACTTTTACAACGACGTACATACCGCCCCAAATACTTGATGCTAAAACTAAATACAAGGAACCTAATAAGGTGTTATTTTTCATTTTTTGTACCCTCCGTCTTTTGTTTAGGCCGAAAATGCCCCTAACGGAGAGATGTAGTAACCTTCACTCCATTAAAGGAAGAGTGCTACTGGTACATCGTTTTCGAATAATGGAGTCCAATACATATTGATTCACCTCTGATCAAAATTAACTTCAATGTGTATTATTATAGCAGACAATAATATTGGCCGAAACCAGACAATTAAACTCACAAAAGAAATTTTAGAAACAATCAAAATTAAGTAATCTCTTATTGAACTCCCATGAAAGAACGTAATATTCTTTCATGATCTGTGGTGTTGCTATTATTTTTAGCTACATGGATGGCTAACGGGTGCTTTACTTCAAGAAGGAGTAAAGCCTTTTTCTTATTGAATTAGAGGGCAGATCAGGTAAAGAGTGATTAAGTCTATATAGGGGCAATTCATCTATTAGAAAAAAAGCCATGTGGATTTGGTAATCTAGAGGATTTTACTACTATAAGTAAACCTTATATTTTACTGATTGAAATGGAGGTGGCGTAAAACAACTGCTCCTGTTTCTGCATCGCTTCGCTAGCTTCGAAACATGAAAGTGCGTTGCATCGCTCTGCTAGCTTCGTCGCAAAGATTAGAACCAACTTTGGTTCTAATCTTTCCTGGGGGAACAGCACGAACTTTAGACCCTGGACTGAGTATCGCGAGGGAAGCGGCTAAAGCTCGTGCCCCCGCGGAAAGCGTCCATCGCAATGAAAATCAGTCACAAGAAAGATCGTCACTTGAATGAGAAAACTCTCCAAAAAACCGTCACCCAATTCGTGGATGACGGTTTTCTCATAGACAATGCATCATGGATTCTGCTTCATCCCAAGGAACAGGATAGCCTTTTCCTTTGGCACAAAAAATAGAAGTAGAACTGTACTCAGGATCAGCATCTTTGTTATAGCCCATTTTCTCAATGACTTCTTTAGGATTATGACAGCGGTCATATCCGCTGAAAATCATTTGTAGACTGCCTTTGCCATGTGTAAAGGAAGCAAACTCGATGCTGTAGTTCATAAACGTTGCAACAGGAACTCTACCTTTAACGATCGTTTTACTGCCAATCGTTTCAGGCGGTTCGAACGTGCCATGTGCTTGCTGAATATCGGAAAAGACTTTTCCAATTTGATCAAGCTCTACTCGAATTGTGAAATCATAATACGGTTCGAGCAGCACGTTCTGTGCTTTCTCTAAGCCTTGTCGCAATGCTCGATAGGATGCTTCTCTGAAATCGCCTCCCGAAGTATGTTCGTTATGACCTCTTCCCGTGAGCAAAGTGATTTTCACGTCTGTCAGAGTGGAGCCAGTTAGTAGCCCATGATGGTTTCGTTCAAATAAATGATGGTGGACTAAGTTTTGATGGCCAATCGACATGTCATTTGCGTGGCAGACATTTTCAAATGTAATCCCGCTATTCCGTTCAGCGGGCTCAATAAGAAGATGAACTTCTGCATAATGTTTTAACGGTTCAAAATGTCCATAACCTGTAACAGGTGCTTCAATCGTTTCTTTATATAAAATTTGAGGATCGCCAAATGACACCTGATAATTGAAACGGTCTTGAATCATGTGTTCGAGAACTTCTAGTTGAATGACGCCCATGACATGAACGTGGATTTCCTGGAATTGTTCATTCCAAATGACGCGCAAGGAAGGGTCTTCCGCGTCAAGTAGATGAAAACAGCCCACCATGTCTTTTACATGAATGGAAGAATCGAACATCACTTTAGAAGTTAAGGTAGGAACCATATCATATTGAGCGGTTTCTTTATTTTCCCCAATGCCGTCTCCGACAGAAGCTTGTGTCAAACCTGTAATTGCGAATAGTTCACCAGCACTCACTTGTTGAACAGATTCAAATGTTTGACCGTTCACTTTGCGAATTTGTGTGACCTTCTCGGTTACTCGTTTATCATCCGCTCCGTAACTTACTTCATCTCGTACACGCAATGTGCCACTCAAACACTTCATGAATGTTAGTCTTGTTTCACTTTCGTCATAGCGGATTTTATACACTTGACCAGCAAACGGTCCTTCGCTTACGTAATTTGTCTGAGTCAAAACATCTACGAGTTCCATGCACTCGATTACGCCCAAATCCTTTAAAGCTGAACCCGACATGAGTGGGAAAAACCTGTTTTGTTTCACCAATTCCTTCATTGTCGTCATCCATAATTCCTCGTCATACCCTGACTCCATGAATGTTTCAAACAATGTCTCATCCTGTTCAGCTAGAAATTCGATTAACGGCTCGGTCATAACACCATTTTCGATAGACGATGTACAATCAAAGACGTTTTTGGTTAATGAAGTACGTATATCTTCAAGTACTCGTTCAATATGTGCTCCTTCTTGATCGGTTTTATTCAAAAAGATAAAAGTCGGTACTTGGTGTTTCCTTAGTAATTGCCAAATGGTTTCGGTATGTCCTTGAACGCCATCGACTGCGCTAATAATTAAGATTGCAACATCCATTACTTGAATGGCGCGTTCCATTTCTGGGGAGAAGTCGACGTGTCCTGGGGTATCGATTAAATAGTAAGTGGACGCATTCAATTGAAAAACAGCTTGGTCGGCGAAAACGGTGATTCCGCGGTTTTTCTCTATTTCATGACTATCGAGAAACGCATCTTTATGGTCGACACGTCCTCTTTGTTTAATTGTTTTTGTATGATAAAGCAGTTGCTCAGAAAACGTTGTTTTCCCAGCATCCACATGTGCTAATATGCCAATTGTTTTATTCAACATGTCACCTCTGTTCATTTCAAACTCATTGTATGTAATTATAGTACAGTAGATAGATTCAACCTATGAAAAAGGAGTTTTTAATAGATGAAGTTTGTTTCTTGGAATGTAAACGGCTTAAGAGCGTGTGTGAATAAAGGATTTCTAGATTATTTCACCGAGATTGATGCAGATATATTTTGTATGCAAGAAGTGAAATTGCAAGCGGGTCAAATCGATTTGCCATTAGAGGGCTATCACCAATACTGGAATTACGCATTGAAGAAAGGCTATTCCGGTACAGCAGTTTTCACTAAAATTGAACCGCTGTCTGTTACATACGGTGTGGGAGATATGCCTGAAGAGGCGGAAGGACGTATATTGACGCTTGAATTCGAACATTTTTACTTAGTGAATGTGTACACGCCAAATTCAAAGCGGGATTTGTCTCGTTTGACATACCGTTTAGAGTGGGAAGACGACATGAGGGTTTATTTAAACCAATTGGATGCAAAAAAACCTGTCATTCTATGTGGGGACTTAAATGTAGCCCATGAAGAAATTGATTTAAAAAATGCGAAGTCGAATAGAGGGAACTCTGGGTTTACGATGGAAGAGCGTGGGAAAATGACGGCATTACTCGAATCGGGATTCGTTGATACCTACAGACATTTTCATCCAACTCAAGAAGATGCGTATACGTGGTGGTCCTACATGAGTAAGGTTCGTGAGCGAAATATTGGTTGGAGAATCGACTATTTTATCGCCTCAAATCAGTTGGTGCCACAATTAAAGAGCGCTACAATTCATCCCCATGTTTTAGGGAGCGATCACTGCCCGATTGTTTTGGAAATAAACGATTGACAATCAAGAACTATCCCCACTTTTTAAGTGTCTGCATAAGATGAACAAAAAGGGGTGTAACGGAATATGGGCCTTTATATCAATTCGGGAAAACACCCGGACATACTAAAGAATCCGGCAACGGTTGTTGAAGTGAATCAATCTTATTTTAAGCAAGATACCTTAGCGGATATGTTAGAAGCGCAACAAAAAACAAATGATTTACTTCAACAGTCCTATATAGATTTAAAAGATTCGGTTGAAAAGCACGCCTCCATGCAGACATCACGGTGGAAATATGTCCAATCGAAAATGAATCATCAAAGACAAATGAATACACAACAGAAAAACTTAGACCATCAAGTGTTGGAGAAATTAAAAAATGTTGAGGATAGACAAGGGAAGCTGCAATCTTCGTTCGAAAATCAAGAACCGCTTGCGAAAGATCTTATGAACATGATGACACAAGCAAATCAAGAGGTTCTTCTCAAATTGAAGCAAGCTGAAGAAGCGAATGTACAGCTTCAGTTGAAGATGGATGAACAAGTTCACTTGCAAAACCAATTGGTTCAGCAACTAGCAAAGCAAGAAGAAATCCAAGTGGAGATGGGGAACCGATTAGAAAACCAGGAAGCGTTTATGGAAAAAATCATGCGACAAATCGATTATTTTCGTTCGGTTCTTTTTGAGAGAACCAATTATCTAGCGGAGAAAATTGATGCAGGATATACAACTTTTACGCAAATGCTTACCGGCAAAGCTCGAGCGGCAAAAGCAGAACAAGTAAAACATGAACCGAAATCCTCTGAAATCGAATAATTTCATGAATATCTGTCAAAAATGCCAGCAACGCGCAAAGGTTGCTGGCATTTCTTAATTAGACGAAACAGTGTAGTCAGCCATGGCTTCTTGTTCTACACGATCTAAAAAGTCAGTTACGACCTTATCTCCTGCTTTTTTATTACCTAGTTTTAACATCGCACGTCCTACAAAGTTAATGCCCGTGTTTGAACCGGCATATATGAATTTCGTTTGTTTCTCATTCAATCGTTCTAATGTAAATAATAAGTTCATTTCAAAAGCACCAGCGAGACGGAATTGAATACGTTTGTGTTTTCGATCGTCCGTATTCTCAAATTCGATGATTTCCACCACGTACGTTTCTTTTCGTTTTCCTTCTTGGTACGTTTGCTCGTAAGTCGACCCCAAAGTACCTGGTTTCTTTTCAAGCCAGCGGTTTTCAACCACTTTTGGCATAATTCGTTGCGCATTTTCTTCTTCAAACAACGTCCATACCACTTCAATTGGTGCATCAATGATTCGTTCTTCTTGCCATTTCATCTATCTGATTCCTCCTGTCCCGAGCGTATGAATGCTTCAATTTCACGGATTTTTTGTTGTTTTTGCTGTACTTCTTCTTCAAGGCGCGTCTTCTTTCGTTCCAATAAACTCTCTAAATCTTTAAAGGACTCATTATCCATAACAACCTTCATTTCTTGAATGGTGCACTCGAAATTCCTCAGTGTTTGAAGCAATGCTGCAAGAAAAAAAGAGCCATCATCGTAATAGCGATAATGATTGTTAGGATCTACGTATGCGGGTTCAAGTAGTTTTTCTTGTTCATAATAACGTAATGTCTCTTTACTAAGTCCAGTAAGTTCGCTAAATTCACTTATTTTATACACAGGATTCCTCCTCTCCTAAAGTTTAAAGGCTAGGGTGCACCACAGAGTCAAATGAATTATTCTTTTTCTTCCACATAGTGATAAACTTTTCCTTGGCTTTCTTCACGATCCCGTTCATTTAATATTTCGTTGCTCAAGATGAATCCCCCAGAAGCCATAAAAACAATGCTCAAAAGATAAGGAATCCACCCACTAATACCTGAAACTGTATTCATAAAGCCATGAATAAAAATACCTTGTGATGAAGCAATGGCAATGGCCACATGCATGAGCCCAAATAACAGGACACCAGATATAAACAGTAGAGCTGCAAACTGAGTAGATAATTTTTTCAAAAATCCTCCTGTATTCGTTGTGTTATAAGTAATTCGTTATTTTTAAGATCAAACCCTTTATTAATGTGAATAAAATGTTTGACATTATACCTAAGGGGGTATATTATATGTTAGGTACACAAGTACAAAAGAGTACGAAGGCTTGAAAAAATGCCGTTGCTACTCTTTATCAAACCCGAGTGGGTAAACTATTGGAGGGTCTTTCATGTTGGCAGATAAAGTTTTAGACGCAAAAGGACTAGCTTGTCCAATGCCGATTGTAAAAACAAAGAAAAGTTTGACCGATATGTCATCGGGCCAAGTGTTGGAAATTCATACGACAGATAAAGGTGCATTAAATGATTTAACAGCTTGGGCAAAATCTGGCGGTCATGAGTTATTGAAACACGAAGAAGAAAATGACGTTTTAAAATTTTGGATACAAAAAGGATAATTTTTTTGTCTTAAATAATACCTAACAGGGTATAATACATTCGCAACAAACATAAAATCTAAACGATTCTAAATCGAATCAGACAATTTAAGGAGGAACTTAAAATGAAATCAATATCACCAATGGAAGTAGAAAATTTATTAAAAGAAGGAAAAAACCCTTCAATTATCGACGTTCGTGAAGTTGGGGAAGTAGCAGAAGGGAAAATCCCTGGAGCAGTCAATATTCCTTTAGGTTTAATTGAATTCCGTATGAGTGAATTAGATAAGTCACAAGAATATATCATGGTTTGTCGTTCAGGCGGAAGAAGCGGTCAAGCGACACATTTCCTTGCTAGCCAAGGGTATAAAGTAATTAACATGGACGGTGGAATGCTTTCTTGGGAAGGCGAAACTGAGTAAAACACTGAACCAAATTTATTACCCAAACGGGTATATTTACTGGGGGTAAATATGGAGACAATTAAATCTGATGTTTCAGTCGACGCAAAAGGATTAGCATGTCCAATGCCGATTGTTAAAACAAAAAAAGCAATGACCAACCTTGAAGGTGGTCAAGTATTAGAAATATTAGCTACTGATCAAGGATCACGAGCTGATTTAAAAGCATGGGCTGACAGTATGGGTCACCAATATTTAGGCACTGTCGAAGTTGATAAAGTGTTAAAACATTATATTCGAAAATCGACTGGTGAGGAGGCAGCTCCTCGTCAGCATACACAAGTTATGAGTAATGCCGAGCTTGAAGCTATTTTATCAAGTCGACCGAATGCCGTTGTTTTGGATGTTCGTGAAGCCGCAGAATATGCCTTTAATCACATTCCAAACGCAATCTCTATTCCTTTAGGCGAATTAGAGACGCGCATCGGTGAACTAAATAGTGAACAAGATATTTATGTGGTGTGTAGAACAGGAAATCGTAGTGATTTCGCTGCTCAACAATTAACAAAACAAGGATTTACAAAAGTAACCAATGTGGTTCCTGGCATGAGTGAATGGTCAGGAAACACAACAAGTCTTTAATGCAAAGCAAACAAACAAATTATCAGGGGGAATTTTAAATGACTAAAAAAGTAGCAATTATCGCAAGTAATGGTGGATTATTCGACGCATATAAGGTTTTCAATATCGCAACGGCAGCAGCTGCTACCGATCAAGAAGTACAAATTTTCTTCACGTTTGAAGGATTAAACTTAATTCACAATCAAGCATACCAACAATTACAAATGCCTGAAGGAAAAGAGCATTTTGCAGAAGGATTCGCAAAAGCAAATGTACCAGCTATTCCTGAATTAGTTGAAATGGCACAAGATTTAGGCGTGAAATTCATTGGTTGCCAAATGACAATGGATGTTATGGGTCTTGAAAAAGAAAACTTTATAGATGGTATTGAAGTAGGCGGAGCAGTAACATTCCTTGCATTCGCTAACGAAGCCGACGTTACTTTAACGTTTTAATTAATAAACTTATGTTTAGGTAGGAGGATATAAAATTGGCTGTACATGCAAAGACTTCACAAGAAGTAGCAAAAAAAGTTTTCAACAAAGAATCATTGTTCATTTTGGATGTGCGTAATCAAGACGCTTTTCAAGATTGGAAAATAGAAGGCGAAAAATTTGATTATTTAAACGTGCCATACTTTGACCTCTTAGATGGCGTAGAGGAAATTCTTCCACAAATCCCTTCGGATAAAGAAGTCTTAGTGGTTTGTGCGAAAGAAGGATCTTCGATTATGATCGCTGAAATGCTTTCAGATGAAGGTATGGATGTTTCGTATCTTCTAGGTGGAATGAAATCTTGGAGTGAATATTTGGAACCGGTAAAAGTGGGAGACTTACAAGGTGGCGGCGAATTGTATCAATTTGTACGCATCGGTAAAGGTTGTCTTTCTTATATGGTGGTTTCAAATGGTGAAGCTGCAATTATTGATTCTACACGCATGACTGATGTTTATGTTGACTTCGCAAACAAGTTGGATGCGAAAATTACACATGTATTTGATACGCATTTACATGCTGATCATATTTCAGGTGGACGCACGATTGCTGAGACGACAAATGCAACATACTGGTTGCCTCCAAAAGATGCAACTGAAGTTGTATTTGAGTATAAGCCTCTTGAGGATGGAGAAAATGTTCAAATAGGTCAAACGACCATTTCGATTGATGCACTATATTCTCCAGGTCACACAATTGGATCGACTTCATTTGTAATCGACGGAACGTATTTACTTTCAGGTGATATTTTATTCATCGATTCGATTGGACGTCCAGACCTTGCTGGTCTGGCAGAAGACTGGGTTGGTGACTTAAGAGAGAGTCTGTATAGTCGTTACAAAGAATTGTCATCTGAACTTATTGTTCTTCCAGCCCATTTCATGGTGATTGAAGAATTGAATGATAATGGAACAGTTGCTAAAAAACTAGGTACGTTATATGCAGAAAATCATGGTTTAAACATTGAGGATGAGCAAGTGTTCCGTGATATGGTTACAAAAGATTTGCCACCTCAACCAAATGCTTATCAGGAAATTCGTCAAACCAATATGGGGATTATGACGCCTAATGAAGATTACCAACGCGAAATGGAAATTGGTCCAAATCGTTGTGCAGTAAGATAATGTAAAAAAGGGAACCTTTGTGTTCCCTTTTTCTAAAGGAGGATTTTCTATGGATTTAACATTTGTAGTTGTTATTTTTCTAATCGGATTTGTAGGATCCTATATATCAGGTATGTTAGGTATAGGTGGCTCCATTATCAAATACCCAATGCTTTTATATATTCCATCATTGTTTGGATTGGCTGCATTCAGTGCTCATGAAGTTTCTGGGATTAGTGCAGTACAAGTATTCTTTGCGACCATTGGTGGTGTTTGGGCTTATCGTAAGGGTGGTTATTTAAATAAATCATTAATCATCTATATGGGTGGAGCGATTCTACTAGGTAGCTTTATCGGTAGTTTTGGATCACGTTTAATGAGTGAGTCTGGAATTAACTTGGTGTACGGAATACTAGCTGTGATTGCTGCAGTTATGATGTTTATTCCGAAAAAGAATATTGATGACATTCCATTTGACCAAGTTACGTTTAATAAATGGATTGCTGCGTCATTGGCATTCATCGTAGGGATCGGGTCAGGGATTGTTGGAGCGGCAGGTGCTTTCTTACTGGTACCAATCATGTTAGTTGTCCTTAAAATTCCTACGCGTATGACCATCGCTTCATCACTAGCGATTACGTTTATTTCATCCATTGGTGCGACCATCGGGAAATTAACAACGGGTCAAGTTGATTACTACCCAGCGGCTATTATGATTGTCGCTAGTTTAATCGCTGCACCACTTGGCGCAATGGCTGGTAAGAAGATTAACACGAAAATCTTGCAAGTCATTTTAGCAATCCTGATTGCGGTTACAGCAATTAAAATCTGGATTGACATTCTATAAGCACTAGCTTGAATAGAAAGAAGTGAAGAGCGTGGCGAATCAAACACTCGTATACTTTGTTTCCTTAAGTTCAAATGCACCAGCAGTACTAACAGAAGCAATCGAAAAAAGTGCGAATCACTCCATTTCAATATTCTTCGATTTAGATGGAGCCCATGTTTTAGACATGCGCTACTTGAGAAAACTAAATCGAACTCATGGTACGGACCTAGAAATGCTTTTAAAAACAGCTAT
The DNA here is from genome assembly GCF_057785155.1 of Paenisporosarcina sp. NCBI lineage: Bacteria > Bacillati > Bacillota > Bacilli > Caryophanales > Caryophanaceae > Paenisporosarcina > Paenisporosarcina sp. The sequence continues at coordinate 89,350 of NZ_JBYNRN010000013.1, read as the reverse complement.
CCAAAGTGGCATTAAATTATTTGGTTGCCAAATGAATGTCTTAATAGCAGATGGCCTAGAACTTATAGACGGTGCTGAACTATCAGGTGTTGCTTCTTTCCTAGAGATAGCTTATGAAGCAGACGCTGTCTTGAGTTATTAAAGGAGGAATCACTTCTATGGAAACAAAAAAAGTGTTAGTACTCGCCATGCACAACGAATTGGAATCAGCATACCCTCCATTGAATATTGCCGTTGGAGCCGCTGCTTCAGGTGCTGAGGTTAGCTTAGTCTTTTCTAGAAATGGAATAGACATACTAGCTGATAATTATGTACCTCTTCCATCAAAAGGACTTGAGTATTTATCAAATGCACTGAAGAATTTCGAAGTATCCTCTGTACACGAATTACTCGAAATCGCAGTGGATTTGGGCGTCCAATTATACGTAGTTGATTTGGATATTCATACAGATACATCATTTAGATTTGACGCAGACCAAGTGTCGATTAAATGGGTATTAAATGAAGCAGCCAAAGCCGATCTGTTTGTTCATTTTTAAATTGATAGATTAGAAGGTGAGTGTCCCAAAAGTCATATAAAGTGACTTTTGTGACACTCCTTTTTTAATTATTTATTACAATAGCGGATTAGAAATTGTATGAAAAAGATGAATTTTAGAAAGTGGTAGTCGAATCCTTGAATAGGTCACGTCAATGCTTGAATAGATCCGATGAATTCTTGAATACACCAATCGAATCCTTGAATCCCTCCCACCAAATGAAGAATGTTTTTCTCAGGTACTAAAGCATCTTTATCCGATTGTTTTCGTCTCAATAAGTAGAAATGCTTTTAAGAGGAGGAACAACCGTGAAGAAGAAAGTTGTTTTAGCCGGTGGAACCGGATTTATTGGCCAATACTTCGAAAAGAAATATAAAGAACAGGGGTATGAAGTTTTCATTATTTCAAGGCAGCCCCAACATATCTCTTGGAATGACCAAGACAAGATTATTTCCGCACTCAATAGGGCAGAACTTGTCATTAATCTAGCAGGAAAATCAGTGAATTGTCGGTACAATGAAAAGAACAAAAAAGAAATTATACATTCTCGAACGGAGACGACGGATACGATTGGCTTAGCGATTTTAGCTTGTGAACATCCGCCAGAACTTTGGGTTAACTCGAGCACAGCAACAATTTATCGTCATGCAGAAGATCGCCCTATGACTGAAACGAATGGAGAAATCGGTGAAGGATTTTCAGTGGACGTGGCAAAAGCGTGGGAACAATCTTTATTCGCCTTTCATTTGCCCCAAACACGAAAAGTGGCCTTACGTATTGCCATCGTGTTAGGTGAGGATGGAGGGGTAATGGAACCTTATTTGAATTTAGTACGATTTGGACTCGGAGGAGTTCAAGGTACGGGTACGCAAATGTTCAGTTGGATTCATATTGAAGATGTGTACCAAATCGTTCAATTCATTCAGGCTAATAAAGAATTGAGTGGGGTCTTCAATGCGTCAGCTCCACAACCGGTCAGTAATAGAGACTTTATGAATCATTTGCGAAAAGCGAAAAATCAACGTGTAGCATTACCTTCTCCGAAATGGATGTTAGAAATCGGTGCTGTATTTATGAGAACCGAAACAGAACTTATCCTTAAAAGTCGCTGGGTACTTCCCGAGAGACTAGAGCAAGAAGGTTATGTGTTTACTTATGCCACTTTAGATCAAGCTCTTAAACAAATTGTGAAGAACTAATACAAAACACCTTCCACGAAATTAACTTTGTGGAAGGTGTTTTTTGTAGTGGAAATCTCAAGAAGTAGACTTGAATTTGAGACGGGTTTGATTGATAAAAGTGTGATTTTGATTGATAAATCCTCAGATTGATTGATAAATCTCCAATTTGATTGATAAATGTACGAAACTGATTGATAAAGTAAATTCCTGACCAAAACAAACTAATAAATGCGTGCAAGCCAACCGGTTTTCTCTATTTCAGTCTGAGGGGATTCGTGTTTGACTCGTTTTAATTGAGCGACAATGATCACGCTGATTACGACTAATAAAAACCAAGAGCTAATTTTCCCGATATGAACGAGCGACCATACCTCTTCTTGATTTGGATATTGCCATGCGCCTAAAAATGTTGTGATATTTTCGGCGATCCATATAAAAAAGCCAATCAGAAGAAAGGACAAGGTTAATGACATTGTATATCGTTGCTCAAAGATTTGATAGGTAACGGCGGTTCTAAAGAAGATGACTAATAGAAGTACAGTTAGTACCCATCTTAAATCATAGAGGTAATGATGAGTAAAGAAATTGAGATAAATGAGAGAACTTATTAAGATCGCATAGATAGATTTTGGCCAATTGATTATTTGCAACTTCATTCTTCGCCAACTTTGGCAAATATAGCTTGCAACACTTGCGTACATAAAGCCGCTGTACAAAGGAACCCCCATTATTTTGCTATAAGCTTCCTCTGGGTATGACCACGAACCCATATGAACTTTATATAACTCCAGGGCAAGACCGATGATATGAAATAAACAAATGACTTTAAACTCATCAAACGTTTCTAATTTTGATGCGAGCATCCCGATTTGCGCCATAACACAAATAATTAGGATGAAATCATAGCGGGGCAAAAAGGGAATGTCTATAAATTTGGATAAGGCCAAAGCAGCAAAAATGATTACGGGAAATACGCAAGATAGAGCTTGTAAATAAGTGAATTGTAGAAGATTTTTCATGAGTGTAAATCACCTACCTTTGTAATTTTTAATACGGCAATTGCGGTTATTAATAAGACGTTATGTTTTTTGAAAGGTTCTTTACTCAACATTCGTTTCCCTAGATGCATACGTTATGAATTAAAACCAACTATGTAAAGGGGAATACTCAACATCATGATTCATCCACATACGGAATTACGTTTTATTAATAAAGAAATTGGTTTCGGTGTATTTGCTACAAAATTGATTCCCAAAGGAACGATTACTTGGGCATTAGATGAGTTGGATCAAAAATTAGAACCCGAATTCGTGGATTCAACTTCATCGTTTTGTCAGGAAGTCTTAAAAAAATATGCCTATCGAAATCAAGATGGGTTACACATTCTTTGCTGGGATTTGGGGAGATACGTGAATCATAGTTTTCACGCGAATTGTATGGGGACAGCCTATGATTTTGAAGTTGCGATACGGGATATATACCCGGGGGAAGAACTTACGGATGACTATGGAACATTGAATATAGAGGAACCTTTTGCTTGTATTCCAGAACAGGGGACGAAGCGGAAAATCGTGTATCCAGATGATCTGCTTTATTATCATGAAGAATGGGATTGCCAGGTTGTAGAGGCGAGTCATTATTTTGACCAGGTGGAACAGCCATTGCTCTCCCTTGTGCGACCGGCATTTATCAAGACATTTAAACAAGCTGCCGAAAACGGAAAGCTTCAGGATTCTATTAAAAACATTTATTACGATCGTTCCTAAAATCGTCGTTTTGAAGTCGAACGCCAATAAATCAACTGGTTGCGCCATATTATTCGTTCGTATCGCCATATTATGGAGGGCTATCGCCCTATAACCATCACGGAACGACAGATTATCATTCCCTAACGACATATTCCTCAATACAAAAAGCGCAATCCCGGTAAAATAGGATTGCGCTTTTGAATTCCTCGTTAAACCTCAATAACAATCGGCAATATCATGGGTCTACGCTTTGTTTTCGCATATAGCATTTTGCCAATCGTTGCTTTGATGCTTTGTTTTAAGACGCTTCTTTGATTTCGATCAGCAATTTGAATGCTTTGCATGGTCGATAAAACCAATCGATCGACTTCTTTCATCAACTCTTCTGATTCACGAACATAGACAAACCCACGTGAAATTGTATCTGGACCTGAAATGATTTGTCCATCAACTTTCGAAATGGTGACCACGATGACTAACATGCCGTCTTCAGATAATAGCTTACGATCACGCAACACCATATTTCCAATGTCGCCAATTCCTAAGCCATCTACATATACGTCTCCTGCAGAGACACTTCTTGTGTGACGAACAGTATCACTTGTAACGTCCACGACGTCGCCATTTTTAAGAATAAAGATATTTTCACCTTCCACACCAACTGCCTGAGCTAATTGGCTGTGAAGGTGTAACATGCGATACTCTCCGTGAATAGGAATGAAGTACTTTGGCTTCATAAGTGTCAGCATGAGTTTGAGTTCTTCCTGACAAGCATGTCCTGAAACATGCATTCCGGTTTCGTTACCTGACCCATAGATGACATGTGCTCTCCGTTGATACAATTGGTCAATAATCTTAGAGACGCCGCGTTCATTTCCTGGAATAGGGGTAGCTGCAAAAATGACTGTATCTCCGGGTAAGACCTCAGCTTGTCGATAATTTCCACTGGCAAGACGCGATAATGCCGCCATTGGTTCACCTTGGCTTCCGGTACAAAGAATCGCAACACGTTCAGGATCCATGCGACCAATTTCTTGTGCGTCGATGAGCATATCTTCAGGCATATTCAAATACCCTCGTTCAAGTGCGACGGAAACCACATTGACCATGCTGCGACCAAGTAAAGCGATTTTTCGATTGGTTAGTATGGCCGCATCCACAGCTTGTTGTAGACGGTGGACGTTGGAGGCAAAGGTAGTGACGAAAATCTTACCAGTAGCTTTACGAAATGCTTCTTCTAAATGTCCGCCAACTAAACTTTCTGAAGGTGTGAAGCCTGGACGTTCGGCGTTCGTACTTTCGGATAATAAAACCAGTACGCCTCTTTGTCCGATTGCCGCCATTTCATGAATATCCGCATATTCTCCATTGACCGGTGTTAGATCGAACTTGAAATCACCAGTGTGGACAACCGTGCCAAAAGGGGTTTCAAAAGCGATTCCTAAACAATCCGGTATGCTGTGGTTCGTTTTGAAAAATGTACAAGAAATCGTATCAAAAGATAAATTGGAATTCGAGTCAATCAAGTGAAGTTCTGTATCGCGTAATAATCCATGCTCCTTTAGCTTAATCTCGATTAAACCGAGAGTCAGCCTAGTTGCGTAAATTGGAACATTCATTTGTTTTAAAAAGTATGGAATCCCTCCAATATGATCTTCATGGCCATGGGTGACGATCAGTGCTCGAACCTTTTCTGTATTCTCTTGTAAATAAGAAATATCTTGAATGATTAAATCAATGCCAAGTAAACTTTCATCGGGAAACTTTCCTCCGCAGTCGATGATGACAATCTCATTTTCAACTTCAAGTACATACATATTTTTACCGATTTCATTTACGCCACCTAAGGCGAAAATAGCGAGTGAATTTTCAGTTGATGTCAAAATAGAATCCTCCTACTTTTAAATGGCTAACAAAAGTATGGTCAAGTAAGAGTGTTTTTACTCGGTTAGGAGTAGGAGAAATTTATATAAAACAAAATAATGTATCATTCTTTCTAATTTTAGCAATACTCTTTTAATCGACTTAAAATCCTCACATATCAACATTTATGCGTTCTTTACACATATTATCCATTTACTTATTTCAATAGATTTGTTACCATTCCGATAAGTTGTCTGACGACCGACAACCTTAACTTCAACTTTTTTGCGAAAGAAAGCGTTTACTTTCTTTTGTTAAATCAAATACCAATAAAAGAGGTGTCATACATGAATATCATTTGGGGAATAGGCGGGATTTTCGTTGTTTTAGGAATTGCGTTTTTATTATCAAGTGCTAAGAAATCCATTAATTTACGAACAGTCATAGGTGGATTGACCATTCAAATCCTCTTTGCATTTATCGTGCTAAAGTGGAGTTATGGACGTGAAAAATTAGAACAATTTGCTGAAGCTGTTCAAAGTATGATCAGTTATGCGAATGAAGGAATTAGCTTTTTGTTCGGTCCAGCGGCAGATGTAGAAGGGTTCGGATTTGTCTTCGCTTTCCAAGTGTTGACGGTTATTATTTTCTTCTCATCTTTAATATCTGTGTTGTACTACTTAGGAATTATGCAACGACTAATCCGCGTTATTGGTGGAGCACTCTCGTGGTTGCTTGGGACAAGTAAAGCTGAATCGATTTCAGCTGCAGCCAACATCTTTGTTGGTCAAACAGAAGCACCTTTAATCATTCGTCCGTTTATCGCGAAAATGACAAAATCAGAATTATTCGCGGTCATGACAGGTGGTCTTGCATCAGTTGCAGGATCGGTATTAGTCGGATATTCACTGTTAGGTGTACCTCTTGAATACTTACTTGCAGCGAGCTTTATGGCAGCACCTGCAGGATTAATTTTAGCTAAAATTATGATTCCAGAAACAGAAGAAGTAGATGATTCGGCATTCGAGCTAGAAAAAGATGATGCTTCTACGAATGTCATTGACGCTGCAGCTAGAGGGGCAAGTGATGGTTTGCAATTAGCATTGAATGTGGGTGCGATGCTTCTAGCCTTTATTGCTCTGATTGCACTTCTGAACGGGATTCTAGGTTTTATCGGCGCTGGTTTGTTTAATTATGAATCACTTTCGCTTGAAGGGATTCTTGGGTTTGTTTTTGCACCTCTTGCTTTTGCAATCGGTGTCCCTTGGGAAGAAGCTGTACAAGCAGGTGGTTATATTGGTCAAAAGTTAGTGTTAAATGAATTTGTAGCTTATTCTTCTTTTGCACCTGAAATTGCCAACCTCTCACCTAAAACAGTAATCGTGGTCAGCTTTGCATTATGTGGATTCGCTAACTTAAGTTCAATGGCTATCTTATTAGGTGGTTTAGGAGCACTTGCTCCCAATCGCCGAAGTGACATTGCTAGACTAGGCATCCGTGCAGTAGCAGCTGGTATGCTTGCATCTTTATTAAGCGCAGCAATCGCTGGTATGTTTCTTTAATTAGTAGACCTTAAATCAATGAGAATTAAGATAAGCTTTCCAATAAGTATCAAATTAAAACAAGTAGGGGAAATGATTAATTTTTCTCTACTTGTTTTTGAGTTTTTATCTGTTTTTCTGAAAATATCTCCAAGATGCAGTCAACAAGTGAGCTTCTAGAAATTTTTACTTTAATAGAAAAACTGATTAATTAACATGTTTAGCTGATTGAAATGGAGGCGGCGACTCCGAGGGGGAACAGCACGAGCTGCAGACCCTGGACCGAGCGCGCGAGGGAAGCGGCTAAAGCCGTGCCCCCCGGAAAGCGTCCGCAGTAATGAAAATCAGCTTGTTTTAGATAAAAAGGTGATCCTAACGTGTCATCTTTTATTGCCAATCTCTTTTTTTGTTACACTAAAAATAAAAAGGTGAATTAAAGTGGATATTAAACTCATAACTATGCACGATTTAACGGATGATTTTTTATTTACATTCCAGCGATATCAAAAAACGGAAAGAGTTATGGTTGAAATAGATAATCGTTTATTCGAAAAGAATGACTCATTTATTGACGATTGGGATACAGTAAAAAAAGTAGTAATTGTTCAAGAATTGCGTACCAGTTTGACCGCAGGTGGAATAGTCCTTGGAGCATATGAAAATCAGTCTCTTATAGGATTTGCCAATATTGAACCTACTCGGTTCGGACCTCAACTTGAATATGTAGAGTTATCTTATATTCATGTTTCGCAAGAATTTAGAGGAAACGGAATTGGTAAGAAGTTATTTGAGGCGTGTTTTGAAATGGGAAGTAAATTAGGAGCTCAAAAACTCTATATTGCAGCCCATCCCTCGATTGAATCTCAGCTGTTTTATAAGAAAATGGGTTGCACTATGGCCTGCCATATTGAAAAAGACATTTTATCTAAAGAACCTCTAGATATTCAATTGGAACGAAAAATCACCCCCTCATTTTAAAAAAGTGAGTGGGTGATTTTTGTTTAATGTGAAGGTCTCTTTTCGTAATTGGCGATCGCTTCTTGTCGATCATTTTCAGTAGAATCCGAAATTTGATCAGCAATCGCTTCTTCTTCAAACTTGTTATCAAGCCAAACTTGAACGCCATTTAATGTGAAAAGCAACTGATTTGCTTCTGAGGAATATTCTTTTGCACGATTTGGATTCAAACTAATCCACTCCATTAACCTAAGCTATTATCGCTTATTGTTGTTACGCTCATTTGTACCTTTACCATTTTGTTTTAGTGTTTTGTTGATAATTTCCGTGAACTCTCTAGAGAATTCTTCTTTTCGAGTAGTTGACGTTGTGGTTTTTGGTGTAGTTTTCTGTGTTTTAGGTGAAGAGGTATTATTGTTGTTTGTTGAATTATTGTTGTTTTGTCCCATTTGTTTCGCCTACTTTCTAAGAATTGTATTCATAAAAAGTATGGCTCAAAATGTGTAGGTCTATGTAAGATGAAATTAGTAATTTACACCAATTTAAGAACGCATGAGTGCAACTCTGTAAGGAAATAATGTGGCAGTCATAATTCCTTCTTTCACAGCAGGGTCAGACTCCATAAATAATTGAGCTTCTTCCTTGGAATCCACTTCAAAAATCACAATTCCAAAACCATCGGAATCCATATTTAATGTTCTTCCTGCTAATATTACCGTTCCTTCTTGTTCTGCTTTCTTTAACGCTTCGAAATGTCGAGCCACAATGTCATTTTCTCTTTCAGTCCAATTTTCTTCGCTTAATAAAGAGGGATTCAATTTAAGTTGATATAAGAATTGTAATTTCTCCATGAACAAACCTCCAATGTACTGATTCTTATATATTCCACACCTACAAACAAATCCCTTCAATTTGAGTTCACGGTATATACCTATGCATGAATGATGTAGTAGGCATATATATAACAATACGCAGTCCTGTCATGTTTTTATATATGAAATTTGATAGGTGTAAAAGAAAGGGGAAGAAACAGAGTGGAAGATAATTATTTGCAATCGTTGGTTGGAAAGGGTGTCCAAATCCATAGAGGAGGACCTGATTCTAACACTGGGAAATTACTTGATGTGACAGAAGATTACGTTGCGTTGCAAAAAGACGATGGAGAAATCATTTACTTTAAAACCTCACATATTAAAAGTATTCGTGAGAATGCCATGATTAAATTTAACTCACTTTTAAATACGGACGAAACTTTATTTATTAAAGCGAGCAAATTTCAGGAAATGGCTTCTCAATTAAAAGAACAAAACGTTCGAATAAATGGGAAAGGTCCGGAGTCCAGGGTAGGGAAATTAGTCGATGTAAGAGATGATTATGTCATCATTTATACAGAAGATGACGGCTTGATTTTTTATAAAGATCAGCATATTAAAAGCTTGAGTACGCCTTTAGAAAAATTGGAGTCAACGAATGATTCTGGAGAAAAAGAAACAGAGCAAAATACAGAAGAATTATTAGAAGAAGGAGAAGTTCCTAAGGTGAACACGGAACTTGAAAATCTTCTTAAGCTTTCAGCAGCAGCTAGTATGAATGATTTGTTATCAAATTTAAAATATTCATGGATTAAAGTGAATCGAAAAGGGCCAGAAAGCGTTGAAGGACTATTAGTTGATTCGAATGATCAACATTTAGTATTAGCGGTGGATAATGAGATTCTTCGTATTTCAACTTATCACATCAAAAATTTCAGTGTAAATACCAAAACGTCAAAAGAAGAACCTGAAGAAACGAACGATTCAAAAGAAGACTCGAAAAATTCAAAAGAAGAGTCTAAAGATAAATCTAGCGAACAAAAAGAGTCCAAACAAAAAGATTCAGACAAAAATGAGTCAAAAGAACAAAATACGGAAGACGTAAGTGAAGCTCAAAAGTTATTTGAAGAACGCTTAAAAGTAGCTGCAAAAAAACGCAATCGACGTATTCGAATAAATGCCCTACAAAATAAGAAAAGATAAATTCGTTCTACCTAAACTTGTGGAAAGGAGGGTGGACATGATCATATTTTCGATATTGATGGGATCAGGTTTAATCTTCTATCATCTATTAACTCCTCCCACCGAAAAGGCTGTGGCTCCAACAAACATGGTGACGAAAGCGAAAAGGAAATTCCGAATTAATGGGGTTCAGTCCAATGCATGATAGTCTCATCGTATATACATTTTCGATTTTTGCCTTAACCACATTATGTATCTTATGGAGACCTCAAGGTATCAATGAAGCAATACCTGCCATAAGCGGAGCGATTCTTTTGTTTATAGCAGGTATTGTCCCTTTACATGATATTGTCTATATCTTTAAGATCGTGAGCGGACCATCCATCACGATCATATCAACAATTGTCATGTGTATTGTCCTAGAAAGCATCGGAGTATTTCGCTGGGCAGCTATAAATGTCGTGAAGAGAGCTAAAGGATCGGGTATTCGTCTGTTTTGGTCGATTATGCTGTTGTGTTTTTTAATGACCGTTTTTTTTAACAATGACGGGAGTATCCTCATCACCACGCCAATCATTTTACACATTGTTCAAATCATTCGTATTAAACCACAGCAAAAACTACCTTACTTATTTGCAGGTGTGTTTATTGCAACGTCTGCAAGTTTGCCGATAGGTGTCAGTAACATCGCTAACTTAATCGGCTTGCAGATGGTTGGTTTGAATTTAGTGTCCTATACGAATTTAGCTTTTGTTCCTTCGATGATTGGTATTGCAACGTTAAGTTTGCTTCTGTATTTGTTATTTAGAAATGAAATTCCTCGTAAAATACCAGACATCCAAGATTCGATTTCAGATCCTACTTTTAAAACTCATCCTCTATCAGGTGTGAAAAAATCAGTTGAATCGATGAACTGGCCCCTATTCCGAACGTGTATTTTTCTAGTTGTACTCATTCGAGGGAGCTACTTTATCTTGCCGGCATACGGTTTTTCAATCGAATGGATCGCTATTACCGGTGCTTTATTACTCATCGGAATTCGCTGGATAAGTTTAAAAATAAGTCCCGTTGATGTTTTATGGAAAGCCCCTTGGCATATTTTGGTCTTTGCTTTCGGGATGTATGTGACCGTTTACGCACTGAAAAATACAGGTGTAACCAGTTATATGATGTCCATATTAGATGGAGTTATGACACAAAGTCTTATGTCAGCAAGCTTTGCATCAGGCATACTAATTAGTGTTCTTTCCAATCTCATGAACAACTTACCTTCTGTTATGCTTGGTACTTTATTAATTACTGAAATCGGACTCGACACGCAAACGTTACAAGTTGCCTATATCTCAATGATCATCGGAAGTGATATTGGTGCATTGTTAACGCCTCTTGGGACACTTGCCACTTTGCTGTGGATGTTTGTCTTGAAAAAAAACGGCGTTGCGATCACCTGGAGTGCTTATTTTAGAGTGGCATTGATGGTCATTCCTATTACTCTTGTAGTCACGCTTATTGCATTAAATATATGGCTCTGGTTGATATTATGATGAAAGGAGACGCTTACTATGAGGATTTTCGATCAATATGAAGGGAAAATGATTGAAGTCGAACTTTCTTCAAAAAAACAGATCTCTGGAAAATTAATTGAATGTGGTTCGGATATTCTCGTTGTTCTTACTGGTCAATATTATGCCTATTTGCCGCAAAAACATATTCATGTCATCAAAAGATGTGAAGAAAATGAATATGACATTATTCAATCTGAGCCGTCGCCCATTAAGCAAACGAGTGATGGATTAACTTTAATGGCCGTCCTAAACAACGCGAAAGGGATATTCGTTGAAGTAGACATTAGTGGGATTGGAGCGGTTTTTGGCTACGTCACGAACGTTATGAGCGACTATTTCGTTTTTTATTCCCCTGCACTGAACCAACTATTCATTCCTATCCATCATCTAAAATCAATCACCCCTTATTTGAATAAAACCCCGTATGACCTTCCATTAACGTCCATGATTTTTCCGGTAAATCAATTGCTCGCAGATAGTTTTACGAAGCAAGTCAAACAATTTCAAGGAGAAATGGTTCAGTTTGATGGAGGGAAAAATGCATACAAAATGGGTATCCTTACACATGTAGAAAATGACTTAGCAGAACTCACTATTGGGAATGGTAAAAGACTGTATTTGAACATTTCTCATATCAAATCTGTCCAAAAAGCCCTTGGTTGATTTCCGTGGAATAAAACCTCATACACTTATAAATCAGCCACCCTTCGCCAAGTGCCAGGATGGCTGTTTCATTACTGCAAAGGGTTCCAAACCTGTATCCGATTTTCAACTCAGTGATATACTTAGTGGAATCACGTTAGACTAAAGGATGAGAATGAATTGAACCAATACCCTAGAACCGGTGACTATATTTATACATACGCGTATAAACCGGACGAAGAATCACTGTGTTATTTAGAAATGCGTTCGTTATTTGGAGAAGACACACAAACGAAAGTTATCAAAAGTACATATGACATAAATCCGAGTCGAAGTCCTTTTATTAAAGAACGAATCGAGGTTTTATTTGAAGGAAATGAACTCTCCGACATCCTTAAGCAAGTTGAAGTAGTAGATATGGGAGAGTTAACATTCAAAGTCCTTTTTGTGAAAATAAATGATTTAGCTTCCACTGAAAAAGTTGAGTACAAACAAAAACGCGAAATCGAACGGGAAATCGGCCTAATTATTGAGGGTGAAGCGGATGTTCACCATCCGAACGTTACATTCGGTTTGGTGCCGTTTAAAGGGAAATGGTACTTTGGTTTGTACGAAAAGAACGAAGCTGTTTGGCTGCATCATCAGAAGAAACCTAGGGAATATTCAACTGCTTTGAGCACACGAGTGGCTAGAGCTGTAGCTAATATTGCCGTCCCGAATCCTCATGGCGTTAAAGCAATTGATCCTTGTTGTGGGATCGGGACAGTATTAGTTGAAGCCTTATCGATGGGAATTAATATTGTGGGTCGAGATATTAATCCGCTTGTGGTTCTTGGATCTAGGGAAAATATTGCTCATTTTGGTTTAACAGGAGATGTCGATTTAGGACCTATCGCAGAAGTAAAAGAGACATATGATGTCACCATTATTGATATGCCCTACAATCTGTACACGCATGCGACTCCAGAAGAACAACTGTCCATTTTAAAAAGCGCACGTCCTTTTTCTAAAAAACTAGTAGTCGTCACGATAGAAAATATTGACCATATGATCAAAGACGCTGGATTTGATATTATCGATCGATGTGTCGCAAAAAAAGGAATATTTTCGAGAGAGATACTTGTTTGTAAATAGAATCAAGAGTGATAATACAATCTGTAAAACAAAAAGAATCCATTTTTAAAAACGAACAAAATGGATTCTTTCTCTTTTTTTTTGACTTCAACCGCGCTGGTAAATTTGTGATAAATAATTTGAAATTTCACCTAATCTCCAAAAGATGAGTACTAAACAAATTACAATAACAACTAAACTTACAACCTTTATCTTCTCAAAATTAAGCATCTACAATCCTCCATCTTTTTTTAACCTTATTCTCTAACAAATCCTCAAATCCTTTTTTTCAATCCTTCAACACCAAACCTATCGATTAAAACTTTATAGATGACGAAGTAGCAAAAAATTCTTAAAAGCAAGTATGGATTGCTTGTATCGTATGGGCTATGATGAAATTGACCTATATGTAACCAAGGCCAACACTAGCGCTTTAAAGCTTTATGAGAAGCTAGGTTTTACTTGGCAACAATAGGTACTGAATAGCAATGGGGTGTTCGTGTGTTCGTAGAATGGGACGAGTTAAATGGTATAGCTATTATTCTTGGAACGTTGTTGTACATGGTGTACGGTGGGATTTATTATTCAGTAAGACTTGGCGGAGATAAATATCCTGAAAAGAAACAGTTGGAAATGGCAGGGCCAATGAAATATATCGTTTCAGTTATAGTGGCGTTCATTAGTTCGTTTGTAGTTGCAGTTTTGGTTCAAGCGACTGGTGCAGAGAGTATCACTGAGGGATTACTTGTCGGATTGATGATTGGTGTTATTATCACGCTTGTTTATTTAAAAAATCGTTTGTTTGGATTAATGACTCATCGATCTTTCCTAATTGCAATCGGTGATCATTTAGTCATTTTCACACTTTTAGGATCTCTTCATGGTTTGATGTAATTTGAAAAGACTTGTCCAATGACAAGTCTTTTTTCTTTGCCTATTTGTAAGTGTTGAGATAGTTCGATACTTTTGAGTGCAGTTCAATCATCGAATCGATGGTTTCTAAATTAGCGATCATTCCTTTTAATACCGGAACTCTCGGTTGCTCTCTTTTCAACTCATCTGCAATAACTTCTAACGTAACCAGTAAATCTTCATCATCCGTTTCGGAAATACATAGGTTTACATATTGTAGTAAAGATTGCTTTGGAGAACTTAAGTTCGCTGGTTGTAATAAATGATTGTTGAGCATCTGTTTGTTTAAAAAGGGTGTAGGTTGTTTGGATATAAGACCATCTACAATGTCATCCAATCGGTCCAAGATAAATGTTGCCATTAATTGATAATCGAGTTGTTTGCGATGTAAGAGGATCACTTCAATATATCCATGAAGAAGCCCTTTGGTCATCACGATTAAATCGGTTACATAAGGTTGAACCTTTTCTCCGTATACATCTATGAACATGTGGTGTAAAAGTGTGTGATGCTGCTCCTGCACCTTGCCAAGAAGCTCAATCATATTTGAATTCAATGGATTCGTCTGTTCTCGAATTTGCATCAATATGAAATCTGCGTGACTGTCGATTTCCTCAAATTGAATCATCAATAATGAAAGGAATTTTTCTCGTGGCGTGTCGTGTTTTAATTGGTCTAGATTGTTTAATCGGTGAGAAAGCTTTTCGAAAAAATATTCAAAAATGGAGATATGCAATTCTTCTTTTGATTTAAAAGATAAATAAAAGGAACCTTTGGAAATCCCGCATGCGTCTGTGATTTCTTGAATAGAGGTTGATTCAAAACCTTTGGTGGCAAATAAATGCATCGCCTTCTCAATGATTAAAGTTTTCTTTTTAGACATATTCATACCCCTTATTTATAAAATGCGAATTAAATAGATAGTTTAAGATTGACCTATGAATGACCGGTCAGTTATATTATGAATTAATATGACCCGTTGGTCAAATAATGTAGCTTGGAAGTGAATAATTAGAATGAATTCCATTATTAATTTTGTTTTGAAGAATAAATTTGCCGTATGGTTATTAACGATTGTTATAACTGTTGCTGGTATAGCTGCCGGTACGCAAATGAAATTAGAGACGATTCCCGATATCACAATTCCTGTTATAACAGCTACTACGGTGTATCCGGGTGCAACACCTGACCAGGTAGTCAAAGATCTTTCGGAACCACATGAAAAAGCGGTGCGTAATTTAGAGGGAGTTAAATTAGTCACTTCATCTTCCTATCAAAATGCATCATCACTCCAAATTGAATTTGAATTTGGGACCGACATGAAAGAAGCTGAGACTGAAGTAGCGGCTGCACTTAATAGTCTTCCATTACCAGAAGGTGCACAAGAGCCATCGGTTGCTAGAATTAGCATTAATGCATTTCCTGTCGTCGCATTAAGTGTCTCGAGTGACAAAGAAACTCTTGCTGAATTAACGGAAACAGTAGAAACAAACTTGGTGCCAACACTTGAAGGATTAGAAGGTGTTTCATCTGTTGCTGTTTCAGGACAACAATTAAATGAAGTGAGTTTTAGGTTTAATCAAGACAAACTCGCTGAATTCGGGCTAACTGAAGAAACAGTTAAAGGTATTATTAAAGGTTCAGATATTATTTTCCCATTAGGTTTATTCCCATTTGAGGGAGAAGAACAATCTGTGGTTCTAGATGGGAAACTAGCATCAATCGACGATTTGAAAACTTTAGAACTTCCAGTCGTTCCTCCAGCTACGAACGGAGTTCCTACTCAGCCTACAACCGTTGCACTTGGCGAGGTTGCAGACATTAAACTCGTTGGAAAAGCGGAATCCATTTCACGTACAAATGGTAAGGAAGCGATTGCTGTTCAAGTCGTGAAGTCTCAAGGGGCTAATACGGTTGACGTCGTGAATCTGGTTAAAGAAGAAATGAAGGAGTTTGGAGATAATCATACAGACTTCGAAATCATTTTTACATTAGATCAAGGCGAACCAATTGAGAAATCAGTCGAGACGATGATGAGCAAAGCCTTGTTTGGTGCAGGATTTGCGGTATTGATTATTTTATTATTCTTACGAAATATTCGATCTACATTGATTGCCATCATTTCGATTCCATTGTCATTGTTAATCGCTGTATTGCTTATTAAACAGTTAGACATCACGTTAAATATGATGACACTCGGTGCGATGACAGTCGCGATTGGCCGGGTTATTGATGACTCAATCGTAGTTGTTGAAAATATTTACCGACGAATGGCATCTCCAACTGAAAAGTTAAAAGGAAGAGCGTTAATTCGAGAAGCAACGAAAGAAATGTTTGTACCGATTCTTTCTTCTACTTTAGTAACCATTGCCGTATTCTTACCTATCGGTTTAGTAGGAGGCATGGTGGGTGAATTATTCTTACCGTTTGCCTTAACGATTGTGTTTGCATTATTAGCTTCATTGTTAGTAGCCATTACGCTAGTGCCAATGTTATCTCATTCTTTATTTAAAAAAGGATTAAGTGCAAAACATACGCATGATCATGAGAAACCTGGGAAACTAGCTGGAGCTTATTTGAAAATCCTAAAATGGACTTTGAATCATAAGTTAGTTACAACAATTCTTGCTATTGCACTTTTCGTCGGAAGTTTAGCATTAGTTCCGTTTGTAGGAACGAGCTTCTTACCTGAAGAAGAAGAAAAAATGATGTACATCACGTATACGCCTGAAGCGGGCGAGACGAGAGAAGACGTGGAAGAAACCGTTTCAGATATTGAAACCTTCTTTATGGAAAGAGAAAATGTTGATAGTGTTCAAGTTTCCATTGGTGGAGAAAATCCAATGATGCCGGGACAGAATAACGGCGCGTTATTGTACGTTATTTATGAAGATGAAACACCAGAATTTGCTGCTGAAAAAGAAAACGTGATGAGTGATGTTCAAAAATTCGAGGCTACTGGTGAATGGAAATCTCAAGATTTCAGTACAAGTGGTGGAAGTAATGACTTGAATTATTATGTATATGGTAAAGACCTGGAGACAATTGAACCAATTATTAAAGAGATTGATTCGATTTTTAATGAAACAAAAAATATCAAGAATGTAAGTTCAAGTATTTCAGATTCATATCAAGAACATACATTAGTGGTGGATCAATCAAAACTTATTCAATATGGCTTAACGACTGCCCAAGTTGGAATGGCATTAAATCCAAATGGACAGCGTGAAATGTTAACGACCGTTGAACAAGATGGCGATACTTTTGATGTGTATATTGAATCGAATACAGAAAAGCCTGAAACACTAGATGAGTTATTGAAGAAAACCATTGCTTCACCAATAGGTATGGAAGTTTCGGTAGAAGACGTCGTAACGGTAGTTGAAGGAGAAACTTCAGATACGGTATTAAGAAGAGATGGTCAAATTTATGCGAGTGTTACGGGAACATTAACTGCTGAAGATATATCGAAAGATTCTACTGCGATTCAAGAAAAAGTAGATGAAATTGACCTTCCACAAAATGTGGATATTGAAACTGCTGGTGTAACAGCTGATATGCAAGAGTCCTTTACTCAGTTGGGCTTAGCAATGTTAGCAGCAATCGCCATCGTTTATCTCATTTTAGTTATAACGTTTGGTGGTGCAATAGCTCCACTTGCAATTCTATTCTCATTACCATTTACAATTAGTGGTGCACTCCTTGCATTATTAATTGCTGGTGAAACAATCAGTATTTCAACAATGATTGGAGCACTGATGTTGATTGGAATCGTTGTAACAAATGCGATTGTTTTGATTGACCGAGTGATTCATAAAGAAAAAGAAGGAACAACGACTCGTGAAGCCATTCTAGAAGCGGGTGTTACAAGACTTCGTCCGATTCTGATGACGGCAATTGCTACCATTGGTGCTTTAATTCCATTGGCTATCGGAGCTGAAGGTAGTGGATTGATTTCAAAAGGGCTAGGTGTAACGGTTATTGGTGGTCTAACAAGTTCAACTTTGTTAACGCTCATCATTGTTCCAGTGGTTTATGAATTCTTAAGTAAATTCCGCAAGAAAAAGTTTTCTAAAGATATAGAGTAAAATCGAAGCGTGTAGAGGGTGGAAAGTATCCTTCTGCACGTTTTTTATAGAGATTGATTTAAAGATAATCCCGTAAATGATTCATCAAATCCCGTAATTTTATGTGATAATCCCGTAAATTTGAACGTTAATTTAGTAAAAATGGTGCTAATCCTGTAAAACAACGATTTATTGACAGCTGTCATCAGTCTAAATAAGTGGTAGCAAGCTTTAGTAAAATGAAATGCATAACATGGATGCTTTAACACAAACTATTTTCGATGCACATTACATTGAAAATAGGAGGAATTAGTAAATGACGCAAAACCCACAAGGTCAAATGCATGAAAATATGCATACCGGTCCAGTTACACCAGAAATGAATCACGGCGGCCATGAAATGTTCGATGTACATGAAGTTTTGGGAGCTGCTATTGCTGGTTTAAACTTGTTCACGATTTTACGTCCACATGTACAGGATCAAGAACTTCTTACTATTTTGGACAGACAATTCCATTTCATGCAAGAAGAATACAACATCACAACGGAGTGTTTCCGAACAGGACAAGATCCTTCGAAGCGTACTCAAAGATATATGATGAAAGAGAACAACGATTTTATCTTCGGAATGAAACCATCTCCGCCAAAGAAACCGATGCAAACGGCTAATGAAATTAACGATGAAGTGATTTCGGGTTATTTACTAGGTGTTCATAAGTCTGGTGCTTCATTAAAAGCAATGTCTGCCCTTGAAACAACAAACCCAGTGGTTCGTCGCGTCCTAGCGGATTCCGTTCCAAACTGTATCGAGATGGCCTATGAGATGTCTATTTATCAAAATAAACATCATTACTATCAAATGCCGCAATTAGCTCAGCAAGATATGCAACAAATTACAAATGCATTCGCACCTTCTCATATCCAACCTAATGGCATGACACAATAAACCAATTACGAAACCTTCTGCATATATGTGTAGAAGGTTTTTTACTGTAATGCAAGCGATTTGATAAGTATTAAGACCTATAAAAATTCAATTAATACTATATGAATTGGCACTTTAGATACATAATGTCTATTACATTTGAATGGATTTCCTGTATAATAAAATAGTTAGATAAATCAGTAATAATTTTACAGAAAATTTAATCAAAAGGATGGAATAAAACTCTTGAAGAATTTAAAAATAGGTAAAAAAATCTTGTTACTACTGGCGATTGCAGTTGTTAGTATTTTAGCGGTAGGTGCAACTGGCTTTCTTTATATGAATCAAATGGCGCAAAATTCGGAAGATATGTATGATCATCGATTGTTACCTTTGCAATATGTGGATCAGATTAAAACGAACAACCGATCATTAGATTCCTACACATTAGAATACATACTTAACGAAGATTCGAGTGTAACGAAAGAATTATTAACTAGTACTCAAGAAAAAGAAGCACATACTAGAGAGTTAATCGCATCTTTTCGAGCGGCTTCCAATACGCAAGCCAATCAAGATCTAATCACTCAGTTTGAAGAATTATTTGATACATACATCGTAAAAGTATACTCTCTTCAAAGCAGAGGTGTCAGTCTCGATAAAGAAGACGCATATGAAGTTTATACAACAGAGATTAAGGAAACTCGTCGAGCATTGAATGAAATTGGTGACCAAATTGGGGCGAATATTATTGCCTCTTCAGAAAAATTAAGTGAGAGTAATAAATCATTTGTGGCACAAGCTTCCCTGATTTCAAACTTAGTCATTCTTTTAGCCCTCGTGTTGTTTGGGATATTGGGATGGTATATTTCTCGAATGATTGTCAGTCCAATCAAGAAATTACAAGCTTTAATGAAGCAAGCTGGAGATGGTGATTTAACCGTTCAAGGGGATTATCGTTCGAAAGACGAAGTAGGACAGTTAAACGTATCATTTAATGACATGACATCAACATTAAGAACGATCTTACAACAAGTTACAAACACTTCTGAACTAGTTGCTGCTTCTTCTGAAGAGTTAACAGCGAACTCAGAAGAAACAACGAAAGCAACTGAAATGATTGCACATACGATGGAAGAAATGGCGAATGGTTCAACACAACAGATTCAAAGTGTTGAAGAAACGGTTGTCATTGTTAAAGAAGTTTCTACAGGTGTAACCCAAATTGCCTCAAATGCTAGACAAGTTGAAATTACAGCAAATGAAGCTTCTGAAAAAGCAGTTCTCGGAAATGAAGCAATTGGTCAAGCCATTTCACAAATGAAATCGATTAACAATACAGTGAATGGGTTGTCAGGTGTTGTAAGAGGTTTAGGTGAGAAGTCAAACGAAATTGGCCAAATCATTGAATCCATTACGAATATAGCTTCACAAACAAATTTATTGGCATTAAATGCAGCGATTGAAGCTGCACGTGCTGGAGAGCAAGGCAGAGGGTTTGCCGTAGTAGCTGATGAAGTTCGTAAGTTGGCTGAAGAATCGGCTAAATCTGCTCAACAAATTGCTAGTTTAATATCGTCTATTCAAGGTCAGACACATGAAGCAGTTCAGTCAATGGACCAAGCAACAGAGGAAGTTGATACTGGAATTACTGTAGTGAATAAAGCCGGCGAGTCCTTCCAACAAATTCAGCAATCTGTTTCACAAGTGGCAAATGAAATACAAGAAGTGTCTGTAGCGATTGAACAAATTTCTAAGAGTACGGATCAAATCGTTTCTAATGTAGATGTGATTGCTGAAGTATCTGAAACGGTATCAGCAGGTACTCAAAATGTATCCGCAGCTTCAGAAGAGCAATTAGCAAGTATGGAAGAAATCGCTTCTTCTTCATCTGCTCTTTCTCAAATGGCAGAAGATTTGCAAGTGATGATTAATAAATTCAAAGTATAAAGATAAACCCGCGATCAGTCTTCACTGATTCGCGGGTTTTCGTTTGTATGCCAATAGTCGAATATGGGGCCTTTATTGCCAAAAATCGGATCGGTCATTGGGAGCGGGACTTGCTCAATATCACGCAAAACTTGAGGTCGGTCGCTTTCTTCGCCGGTCTTGACATTGTAAGACGTTCCTTCAGGGTAAGCACCTACGATTTTGAAATCATCACTGCATTCCAATTTTTTGTGTCCTGTGCCAGCAGGTAATAGAAGCACGTCTCCAGTTTGAACGGTTAGTTCCTCACCATTTTCGCCACCTATGATTAACCGAGCAGTTCCAGCTTTCACGCCTAAAACTTCATGAGCGTTACTGTGATAATGATGGTACGGAAATACACCATTCACCCAGCTGTTCTTCCAATTATGTTTGTTAAAAGTATCCTCAATGTCTGTGGTTCTACCTTGAAAAGCTCCTTGAATTATAAGGACAGGCAAGGTCGGGTTATTGGGAATGAATCCGTCATCTGTGAAATTTAACACAAGAGTACTCATCGACATCAACTCCTTTTTAAAATACATGTTAGAAGACATTTACCCAACCTCATGATTAAATAAGCTAAACGAATAGGAGGGAGTCAAAATGACTATCCTTTTTGAAGGAAAGATGGACAATGGGGAAGTCTATCAACTAAAGACTTTGTCCTTTGCAAATAAATCTGAAATATTTTCTTTACAAGTTGATACGATAGCTTCGATCGATATGCCCGATTCTCTTCAACCTTTATCAGAGGGTGAAGTAGACGTAATTTTATCGGGGAAAGGTCTAGTGGTAGGTGTTTATTCAAATGAAACGCTGATTGCGTTTAGAGTCTTACTGGAACCACCATTGGATGATGAACATTTAGGTTTAGACATCGGTTTAAAGAATAAACAATTAAGTGAATCTATTTATCAAGAGATCTCTATCGTACATCCACATTTTCGAGGAATGGGACTTCAACAACTGATGGGTCAAATATTAATGCAAGAAGTCAAAGAAAAGAATTATCGATATGTTTTGGCAACTGTTGCTCCATTTAATATTCCCAGCCTTAAAGATAAATTCTCACATGGCTTAGAAATAGCTGCTTTAAAGTTCAAATATGGAGGAATGCTTCGTTATATATTTGTTAAAGATTTGAAGCTAAATTCTGACTTTGCTAAAAGAGAACAGCTTATTCCCATGGAAAATATCGAAAAACAACAAGCCGTTTTGGATTTAGGATGGCGAGGGGTGGGAATACAGTGTATACAAGACGAATGGTTTGTCGTTTATAAGGAAAAGGTTAACTAAGGAGGAGAATGGATGAAGGATTGCATCATTATCGGTGGGGGACCAGCAGGATTGAACGCTGCTTTAGTACTTGGCAGAGCAAGGCGAGATATTTTAGTTGTCGATCATAACAATGCTCGAAATAAAGTCACGCAAGCAGCACACGGTTTTATTACAAGAGAAGGAATCAAACCGTCCGAATTTCGCGAAATTGCACATCAAGAATTAAAAGCTTATCCATCTGTTGAAATTGTTTCTGAGCAAGTAGTGAAATTGGAAACAGTAAAAGACGGATTTAAGGTAACAACTGATAGAGGATATGAATGGGAGTGCCGGAAAGTCATATTAGCAACAGGCGTAAAGGAGAAGTTCCCCAATATTCCAACACTACAAGACTTTTACGGAACGAGTATTTTTAATTGCCCATATTGTGATGGATGGGAATATAATGACCAGCCTTTAGCGGTGTTTGGTAAAGTAGATTACACGATACATATGGCGGGAATCTTGAAAAACTGGTCTCAAGATTTAATCATTTTTACAAATGGAGAAGAATTAACTCGCTCCCAAAAGAAGGAAATTCAAACGTTAAATATCCAAGTTGAAACAGAAACAATCAAACGATTACACGGCGAAGCTGGGCAATTAACGAGCGTAGAACTAGAATCTGGACAGCATATTGAAAGAGTCGGCGGATTTATAACCCCAGAATTGATTCAAGCATCCGACCTTGGTCAACAGATTGGACTTGTGATAGATGATATGGGAGGCTATAAATCGGATGAAGTCGGACATACTGACATTCCTCATTTGTTTGTAGCAGGAGAAGCATCTAAAATATATCCGTCCCAATTGATAATAGCGGCTGCGAGTGGTGTTCAAGCTGCAATGGCAGTTAATGTGGAATTAACTCATGATGGAATATTAGGTAGTAAACCAATAGAGAAAGTGTAAAGAAAACGACTAATTTTAATAAAAATTTAGATGGAATTAGGTATTATGACAGGTAGAATATTGGTAAAAATTCTTCCATTATTTACAACTAGTAATATAAACTTACCTAAAATGTAACCAAATTTCAGTCATACTGTCATGAAACTGTAATGTTTAAGTGTTATTTTATTTCTATCAACGAGAAATAAAAGGAGACACAACTTGAAAAAATTCAGTTTCGTACTAAGTTTTGTACTAATGTTCCTCGTCGCATTTGCCAATGATTCAGAAGCAGCGTCTTCTGTACACACCGTGAAAAAAGGGGATACCCTTTATAAAATTGCAAGACAATACAATATCTCAGTGGCTTCAATTAAGTCAGCTAACAATTTAAAATCGAATTTAATCAAACCGAACCAAAAACTAAAAGTTACAAAAAAAGCGGTAGCTAAGGCAAAAGCAAAACCAAAGGCCAAGGCTGCTAAAAAAGCACCATCACGTTCTGATAACGATACAGTCTTAAAAGAAATTACAGTTTCAGCATCTGCTTATACAGCTGGTTGCAATGGTTGTTCAGGAATTACTTCAACAGGAATTAATTTGAAGAAAAATCCAGGCTTAAAAGTAATCGCGGTCGATCCACGTGTCATTCCGTTAGGTTCAAAAGTATATGTTGAAGGTTACGGATATGCAATTGCTGGTGATACTGGCGGAGCTATCAAAGGAAACAAAATCGACGTCTTCATCCCAACTAAGTCAGCTGCACTTAAATGGGGACGCAAAACTGTGAAAATTAAAGTATTCAAATAAAATCATGATTAAAGCTTGCTTGCCGATAAGGCGGGCAGGCTTTTTTGTTGGCTAGAAATCGTTGTTCTGCCATATTTGTGTGAAAAAAAAGCAGGAAGCTTCTGCGTCGGCAACAGCATCAAATAAGATTTAACGCCAAAAAATCACTGGCTAACGCCAAATTATTGAGTAGTTGCGCCATATTATCTGTTTGAAACGCCAAATTCTAAGTACCCGACGCCATATTATTCATGGGTATCGCCAAATTAAGTAAGATCCATGGCGATTCAAGAAGGAAGCTTCTGCCCCTGCAGAAGCATCAAAATTAGGTCTAACGCCAAAAAATCACTGGCTACCGCCATATTACTAGATAGTTGCGCCATATTATCGGTTTGAAACGCCATATTCATCGCACCCAACGCCATATTATTCAGGGGTTGCGCCATATTAAGCAAAACCAGGATAAAGCAACAAATGTGAGACCGTTAGTCACCAAATATCCATATATTACAAACGTGTGACATCTTAATTGCAGGAAAACCTGCATAATGATACAATTATTACATTGGTAGGTTTAAATTATTGTTTTCGGGGGAATAGTCATGAAGGATTTACTGCATAAAATAGAAAGTTCCTATAAGGAATTTTCAGCAGGGCAAAAGAGAATAGCCGATTTGTTCAAAGACAATCAAATTGTGCTCGCTTTTTCTTCAGCTTTAGAAGTCGGTAAAAAAGTAGAGGTTAGTGAATCTACAGTAATACGTTGGGCACAAAAACTTGGCTTTAAGGGTTATGCGGAGTTTCAGCATGTTGTACAACAAAAACTTGCTGAACAACGAATTGAACAAGTCGAAAATGAGGAAACCACGATTTACTCTTCTCCTTCAATTTTGAAAAATTTGCTTGATGCAGATATAAAGAGCATTACAAATTTAAAAGAATCACTCCAAGAAGAGCAACTTCTTCAAGTTGTAGATTTAATAGGCTCAGCTAAGAAGATATATGTGACAAGCAATTTTTTCGATTACGGTCTCGCACATTCCTTTACGCATTGGATGAACATGGTACTCGATAGCACGGAATTATTAATGCAAGGAGATGTTCAGTATTATCACCAGCTGTCTAAAATGACTTCTGAGGATGTACTCATTGCTTTTGCATTTCCGCGATATACGAAAAACGTTATGAACACCTTGCGAACAGCCAAAGAACAAGGCACAACGATTATTGTCATTACCGAATCATCAGATTCACCTGTAACACATTTTGCAGATGAAGTTCTGTTTGTTCCGGTCTCTACCAATTTAAGCATAGACTCCTATACTGCGGTTCATGCTTTATTAACCTCCATAATGCGCTTCATTTATGTGAAAGAGCATGAAAAAGTGAAAGTGAATCTTGCACGTATAGATAGTATGTACGACAGAAAAGGTATTTTTTATTCAGCCGAATCCAATAAACCAATTGATGACTAAACACACAAAAGGGGAGATTATTTTGAAGAAAAAATTATCATTTTTAACAGCAATTGCAGCAACAGCTATGCTAATTACAGGGTGTGGTAGTGACGAAGAAACGAAAGGTACATCATCAGGTTCAGGATCTGACATGAACTTATTAGAAGACGGTAAATTGACGTATGCTTCAAGTGGTCTTTACAAGCCGTTTAACTTTACAGAAGCTGGTGAATTAACTGGTTTTGATGTAGAAATTGGAGCTGCTATTGCAGAAAAAATGGGATTAGAGCCAAACCCAGTAACAACTCCATGGGAAACGATTACACAATCACTACTTGGTAATAAATTCGATGTCATTATTGGATCGATGGCGATTACAGCGGAACGTTCTGAACGCGTAAACTTCTCAGATCCTTACTACTATTCAGGTGGAATGATTTTTGCTCCAGAAGGTAGCGATATTGCATCAGCTGATGATTTAGAAGGCAAAACAATTGGGGTAGTGGCACAAAGTACGTATGACACAGCTGCTCAAGAATATACAGATGATATTAAATACTACAATTCAGATGTTGTGGCATTAAAAGATTTAACAGTTGAAGGACGCTTAGATGCAGTTATTACGGCTGACGTTGTTGGTTTTGAAGCCATTGCAAACGGAATGAAAATCAAAGAAGTCGGAGATCCACTTTGGATTGAGCAAGCGGCTGTAGCTGTGCGTAAAGAAGACGAAAAATTACTAGAAGAGATTAATAAAGCGATTCAAGAAATTGTTGAAGATGGCACATACGATGAAATTTCAAACAAATGGTTTGAACGTAATCTTCTTGATGTTGATTTAGAAGGAATCGAAATTCTGAACTAATCACATTCAGGAAAGGAGTACGCTATGGAATTATTGAAAACGGTTTTTGAGGTATTTTTACAGACTTATCCAGGTTTCCTAAAAGCAACTTTGATCACTTTGCAGATTACTGCAGTGGCACTGGTTTTAGGAACCGTTCTGGGCTTGGTTTTCGCTTTAATGAAAATTTCACGCTCTAAAATATTACAAGGAATTGCTAATTTCTATATTACGATTATTCGAGGAACGCCGTTAATTGTTCAAATTATGTTTTTATATTTCGGTATTACTTCTTTAGTCGTTCTGTCTGGATTTTGGGCAGGTGCGATTGCTTTAGGTATTCATAATGGTGCCTATATTGCGGAAATTTTCCGTGGTGCCATTCAAGGTATTGATAAAGGTCAACGTGAAGCGAGTAGTTCACTTGGGATGACTCGTTCGCAAAGTATGCGTCGAATTGTATTCCCGCAAGCTTTAAAACGGTCAATTCCACCACTTGGCAATCAATTCATTATCACGCTAAAAGACTCTTCACTTGTCTATATTATAAGTGTTCCTGAATTGTTTGCGATGGCTAATAGAGAAGCAGCACAAAATTGGCAGTCACTCGAAACGTATTTAGTGGTTGGGGCATATTATTTAGTGCTTGTTATGATCTTCACGTATCTATTGAAACTGTATGAAAATAAATTGAATGTTGACAAATAGGGAGGGACGCTCATGTTAAAAGGATCAAATATTCATAAATCGTTCGGCGATTTAGAAGTATTAAAAGGCATTGATCTCGAAGTCGCTCCTTCTGAAGTGGTTGTTCTTGTCGGTGTCAGTGGTTCAGGTAAAAGTACACTTTTAAGATGTTTCAATTTCTTGGAGCATATCAATAAGGGGACGATTGAAATTGATGGTCAAGTAATCGATCCTAAGAAACATAAGCTTTCAGAAATTCGTGCTGAAGTAGGCATGGTGTTCCAACACTTTAACTTGTTTCCGCATATGACGGTATTGGAAAATGTCATTGAAGCACCGATTATTGTGAAAAAAATGAAGAAGGCGGATGCGATTGTATTAGGAAAACAACTACTTGAAAAAGTAGGTCTTTCTGATAAAGCGGATGTCTATCCAAGTAAATTGTCAGGTGGACAAAAGCAACGTGTTGCGATTGCTCGTTCCCTAGCAATGGAACCTAAAGTGTTATTGTTTGATGAACCAACTTCTGCACTCGATCCTGAATTGGTTGGGGAAGTTCTAGCTGTTATGCAACAATTAGCACAAGAAGGTATGACAATGGTTGTTGTGACACATGAAATGAAGTTCGCAAAAGAAGTAGCGGACCGTGTCATCATGTTAGACGAAGGACGTATCATTGAATCAGCTGATCCGGCGACATTCTTTGAGAATCCAAGTCATGATCGTACGAAACAATTTATTCAATTGGTAGACTGAAAAAGCGGCTTGGACAAAACAAAAAACATCAAAATTTCTCACTGAGAAATTTTGATGTTTTTTTGCATATGCTAAATTGATTTCCATTGCGGGGACGCTTTCCGGGGGCACGGCTCTAGCCTGTAGTCTCTCCCTCGTGCTGTTCCCCCAGGAGTCGCCCCTCCACTTCAATCAATTCATAAAGTTTCAATTTCTTAATATAGATTTTTGCCTCATTTAAAGAAATTTCTACTTATGTCCCAGCTTTTTTAAAAAAAATTTATAGATTCCGCATCTTCTGCCACTTAAAAATCACAAAATTTCGTCTAACGCCAATAAATCAATGAGTAACGCCATATTGCTGGACTGTTGCGCTAAATTATCAAACTGTAACGCCATATTATTCATTTGAAAAGCCATATTATTCAAGAGAATCGCCAAATTATCCATTGTTAAGATAAAGACATCCTCTTTCACAACAAATGTGGAAGAGGATGTCTTTCTTTCTAATATAGGGGGTTTTTAATAACGACGGAAACGACTTGGACGCATTTGGTTTGGAGGAACGATAACAGTTTGATTGATTTGTTCGTAGTAAGTTCTAGGAACATCAACAATATGTTGACGATTTACATTAATCAGAGGTTGGATATAAGGAACCTCCCGTTGTACAAAAGAATCTGTATAGCGACACAAAGGTGGGCAAACAATCGGTTGAACTCCATGTTGTCTGCAATGGTGTGACTGATTCATAGGTCGATACATAAAGATTTCACCTCCAATCTATCTCTCTTAATAAATGCGAGATAAGAAGATTTGGAAACGGCGGTCAAATCATTTATTGAAGGTGAATTTGATGTGGCTTATAATGAAAACATTATGCCTATTACTGGGGAAAGGTTGCGACGAGTGTAGAATTTTTTCTTTCTAAATGAAAATTGAATAGATTTAGGGAGTGATCTACATGAATGATCGTCGTTCTTTTTTATTTTTATGGGCGAGTCAAATACTCGCTAACTCGGGTGATGTCTTATATATCGTGGGGTTAATTCAAGTTGTATATGCATCAACTGGCTCTATTTTAGCTTTAACGTATATTCCGTTAACGATTACCTTCTCTCGGTTAATCGGTAGTTTTTTAACACCTCTATTATTGCATCGATTTGCTTTACATCGTATATTGCATGCTTCAATGATGGGGAAAATCGTGGTGTTAAGTGCTGTCTTTTTATTGAAAGACGAAGCTTTGTTATGGATTTTACTCTTAGTTAGTATCATCGCCTTTCTTGATGGATGGGCAGCTCCTGTTCGTCAAGCTATGCTTCCTGAATTTGTTGGGAAAGTCGAGTTACCTAACGCCAATAGCCTAGTGGCAATTTCAGATAACACGGTTAATTTGGTGAGTTGGCCACTTGGAGCGTTTTTTGTCACTTATTATGGCGGAGGTCCGCTTATTGTCATAACAATTCTTCTCTATTTAATCGGGTGGATCTTAACTTTTGGAATAAAACCAATTCAACAGGTAAAGAAAGCTGTTCATTCCACTCGGGAACAATTGTCTGGAGGATGGACATATAGTTTCTCAAACAAATCCATTCGCCATATTCTCATTCTTGATACGGTAGTCGCTTTTGCGGGAGCGGTGTGGATTTCTTCTATTTTATATGTTTATGTCGACAGCGTTTTAGGCAAAAGTGAAGCCTGGTGGGGATATATTAATGCGTTTTACTCAGGGGGTTTTATCATTGGTGGTTATTTTTTCGCTAAGCTCTCTCGAGTGTCCGCTCATTGGCTCATTCTAATTGGATGTCTTGTAACAGGAGTACTAACGATATGGTTTATCTATCCCGTATTTGCGGTGGTCGCATTGATTTTATCCTTACTTCTGGGAGTGGTTGGACAGTTACAAATGCTTGCCCAGTTGATGGTGTTGCAGACTCAAACGGAAATTGATGAACTCGGTCATGTTTTTTCTGTTCAAACCGTATTAACTACAGGTGCTTTCGGTATTGCTACATTTCTTTTTGGTTGGTTAGCCGAATACCAAGGCATTGAAGTTACTTTCTATCTATCAGCATTCATCTCCATAGGAGCTGGAGTTTTTGCATTGTTGAAGAGAAAATCTCTCACATATGAACTAGTTGAGTAATAGTGAAGCACTTGGAGAAATCCAAGTGCTTTTTAATACCGAAAAAATCATTTAGCACATCGAACAGTTTGCCTTCGAGATATATGGGTACAAATTATTAGAAGGAGTGTGATCGTGTGACCACAGATGAACAATTAATCATCCGTCTTTGTAATCAAGACCGTCAGTCTTTAGAAGATATCTATAACCGCTATGAGAAACTACTATGGAATATTGTATCTAAAACAAATACGGAACCAGGCATCTGTGAGCAGGTCATTACTCAAGTATTTCAAGAATTATGGAACCATCCAAAAACTTTAATAATAGAAGAAAACTTTCAACCCTGCTGATTGAGTGTTGTAAATCTCAACTCAGTTTATTTTCGATGTCAAAAACTTCTTAACCCCTCAAATACCTCATATCTAAATTGCTAAATTCTCTCCTCATCTAAGATTTAATTCAACTGATTGAAATGCTGTATTTCTGAAAAGGTAGTGAGTATATTTATACACAATCCTTATTTGTGGGGAATTACACGAAAAAACTATTCTCTCATGAAAAATTATTAATAGCTTATCCCCAATATCAAGTAATGTTCCATAATGACTTTCGGTTCCAGTAACTTTATAGAAATAGTAAAAACGCATTTAA
This sequence comes from Paenisporosarcina sp., assembly GCF_057785155.1. Lineage (NCBI taxonomy): Bacteria > Bacillati > Bacillota > Bacilli > Caryophanales > Caryophanaceae > Paenisporosarcina > Paenisporosarcina sp. Next base: position 58,830 of record NZ_JBYNRN010000013.1, on the reverse strand, counting down.
AAAAATGTGTTTTTTCTTTTTGTTATTATATGGTAATGTTGGATGATGAGTCATATTTCTTTGAACGATGGAAAATGGGGGTTTTTATGAGGACAACTTTATCTGTATTGAGTCGTTTTTTATTTGTGGTGATAGGTATTATCTTATTAAGCGCATTTGTAGGGATGTTCACCATTAATGGTATTCATTTGGAGTGGAACGTATTTATTCAAAATATAATGGATATCGTGATGTCTTTAATCTTCCCCGAAAGATTGATCATTTTAGGTCCTACTCAATTTGAGTATTCCATTTTTCTGAACTTTTGGGAGTATTATTTATACTCTCTTACGATTTTTCTGTCAGCACTCTTCATTTCCTTTGTTATTGGTTTATTCATTACCTATTTCACAATTCTATTGCCCAAAAAACTTATTAATCATATATCCAAAATTGTTTCATTATTAGAATCATTACCTGATTTATTCATAATCATGATTATCCAATTTACTGTTATTTATTATTTGAATGTAACAGGGGATTTGCTTTTCCCAGTTGCCGGTTCTTCTCAAACGAAAACTTATTTCTTACCCATAATTGCTTTATCATTAATTCCTGCATTTATGATTTATCGCATCAATCTCCATTTAGTAAATGAAGAATTGGAAAAATCTTATGTGGAATTAGCTAGAAGTAAAGGACACAACAAAACGTTTATTTTCTTCAATCATGTATTGAGAAATATAACACCTAGCCTATTTAGTCATAGTAAAATGATTGTTTTGTATTTATTATCTTCAATGGTGATTTTCGAAAAACTTTTCAACATTTATGGAATCTTTACATTCGTCATTACTTATCCCAATCCAAATGTGATTGCCTTTACATTAATCATGTTCTTTGTGCCTGTTTTCGTATTATATGCCATAATCACGAACTTAATAGAAAAACAGACCGGCAAAAGATTGGAGTGGTGAGTTAGATGAATTTAATGAAAAAACTTCTATTAAATAAATTATTTCTAACCGGCTTTGTCATAATTAATGGCTTATTCCTTGTTAGTATTTTTTACTTTATCGTTTTTAAGGATCATATTCCTACAACTTCGTTACTTTTTGCGGCTGACGGAAAGCCTTTACCTGCACCATATAGTCTTAAAATATTTCCCCCATTTGGAACAGATAGATTTGGACGGGATTTGTTAATTGTGATGATTGTTGGAACCAAATATACAATTGCAGCTGCATTAATCATTACATTCTTACGAGTTTTTCCTTCGATCATTTTCGGTTTAATTCTTCATTTTTATTTTAATAAACTCGAGAGACCCATCAAATCTATGGTTGACTCATTAAATTATTTTCCAATGACCTTGCTTGCCTATCTTCTCTTAAATGTGATTCTCATACAAGATGTCAGCATGATCTTAGTTGATGGGGCACTGGTTGAAGGAGCACAGCCACTCCCTTATTGGCATCGTGTTGTATTATTTATCATTATATTAGCCTCACTTTTTGTTCCAACAAATTCGGTATTAATCGCAAATGAAGTGAAGATAATCATGAACAAAGAATTCATTGAGTGTTCTAGAGTTTTAGGTGCTACTAACTGGAGAATCGTATCGAAACATATTAAGCCCTTCTTAGTCCCTCAAATAGCGATTATTTTTATTCGAGATTTTATTCAGTCGCTCATTTTGATGTCGCATTTGGCTGTACTGGGATTATTTATAGGTGGGTATTATTTCCGAGACGATTTATTTGGCCAAACACAAAAGGTGTCTTTATCAAACGAATGGGCAGGATTGCTAGGCATGTGGTGGGAATTCCTTTGGACAACTTATCCCTGGATTTCCTTCATCCCAATTTTGTTTATTACCATTCTGATTCTATCTGCTAAAGGCATGATGGAAGGCTTAAAGGTGGAACTAGCTTTGATGGATAATTTAAGAGAAACACCTTTAAAAAAGGAAGACCTTCTATTACCAGAAAACTTAGCTCCATTTGAAAGAATAAGAAATTACTCGAAATGAATTTATTTTCACACTCTAAATGCAAGAAAAATTTATATTTAACTTATACAAATGCTTAAAACCACAGCATTAAAGATAAAAACGCTAACAATCGTTAGCGTTTTATTTTTTCTATAAAACTTGAAACCTTGAACTGAAGTGCTCCGTCTAATGTTCAACGTTTTACAGGAGGTTGAAAAATGGATGTTATCGAGTAGTGAGAGTTCAGAGTTTAATAATCATTTCTTTTTTGAGGACTTAGTTGACCAATATGGTGAAGAACTCATGAGATTGGCATATACCTATGTGAAAAATAAGCAAGCAGCCGAAGATATTATACAAGATGTCTTTTTACGAGCATACGAGAAAAGAGAAGCCTTTAAAGGTCATTCAACTTATAGAACCTACTTATACCGTATGACGATAAATCGTTGTTACGATTATTTAAGAAGTTGGTCTTATAAAAATGTAAGAATTTCAGATAAACTTAGTTCATTTTTTCAAAGTGGAAATACTACTGAAGGTGAAGTTATTACAAACGATGATCGACACACGATAGGGAAAGAGGTCTTGTCTTTAGATCTCAAATATCGAGAAGTGATTGTTCTTTACTATTATAAAGAGCTAAGTATTGAAGAAGTTGCAACAATTTTAGCTTGTTCGAGTAATACCATTAAAACAAGACTACGCAGGGCTCGTGAACAATTAAAAGTCCATCTTGAAAAGAGAGGAGAACTATAAATGGATGAGAAAAAAATCAAAGAAAGTATTGAACATTACATCGGGAAAGAAAAATTGTTTACCAACCAATTTAGAAATCGAGTTCTATCCAATGCACATAAGAGAAAGCCTCAACGAATCTCTCTAATAAATAGGTTATTGCCTACATTTACTTTGTTATTTCTTAGTATTGGGGCAGTCATTTTTGTTTTCTTCTCTATTGGACAAAATGACGAACTTACTACTGCAAATAAAGCGAATAATGAAATAGTAGAAAAGCATGTAGTAGTAGAACCTGTAGATCCTAGTCACCTTGTAATGGAATTGAGTAGCCACGGGGAACAATTTCAAAAATTAGAGGATGATTTAAGAAAAATTATGTTAAGTCCAAATTTAGAATTAGGAATTTTAGAGTCAATGAATGATTCTATTAATGGTGTTTCCATTGATGAAAAAGGCATGGTACTAGTAGAATTTAAAGATTTTAGAAGTAAAGTTCCTAGTCCTTCTTCAGAATTAAAAACTGCATTTTTAGGGACACTTTATGACGTTATTTTTAAATACTCGGAAGTTAAATCTGCTCAATTTAGCTTTGATGGTAATCTTACTGCTTGGCAGGAGTGGATAGGAATTATTGAGCCTATGTTCAGACAATATGTTTTTGATTTAAATACACATGGTCAAGCATTTCCTGAACTAGAAAACGATTTGAACAATCTTATGCAAGATGGTTATAAAGAATTGAGTTTTCGAAATACTGAGGTTTTGAAGAATTCGGTAAATGGTGTGTCGATCAATGAAGAGGGAATTGTTGTAATTGAATTTAAAGACTTCCGTAGTGATTTTGGAAGCTTGACTTCAAATGAAAAAGGGTTATTCCTCGCCCCTTTAAGTGATATAGTTTTTAAATATCCAAAAGTAAATGCAGTCTACTTTACATTTGAAGAAAGTTTTAACGATTGGTGTGAATGGTTAGAATTTACTTACGAACCAATGAATCGATATGGTGAATCACTCGATACTGGTGATTTAAATGCTGATAGCCCTAATTTTTATTCTCTGGAAGAGTTAGAAAAGATGACGCCAGATGAATTAAAAGCAATAGGTTATCCTAATCCAAATGAGTTTGAAGTTAAATCTTTAGTAGCCAAACACTCCTATTACAAGAATATGTATCAAACTCTTCTAGATGGGAAAATAATTGATGATGAAGCAGCAGCGGGCATATTTATTTTGTATTTAGAAGGGCTTAAGAATAAAGATTTAAATGAAGTTAAAAAGTATGCACAGAATTCAGTTACGGATACTGACATAGAAACGCTTATTGAAATGTACCAAAATATTGATTATAGTTCATTTTCTATTGAGAGTATTATTAATAGCGAAGGAGAACCTGTTACAGAAGTTAATCTAAAGTTTAAACAAAAAGACGGTAGTTTGAGTTCTAGTCAGCTTTTTATTGAGTTTTATGAGTCTGAGATAAGAATTAATGAATTTCTGTGAAATTATTAATGACACCTGTCTTTTCGCTGTCACTTAGAGATTTGGAGTTTCAAGTGCTTACTGAAGATGGATTGTTGATGAAACAATTAACACCATAATTTATTGAAGCTCCAAAGAAATAGAAATTACTCGAACAAAGAAAAAAGAGTGCAGAAATGCACTCTTTTACCATTCAATGTCTTCTGGGTATTCCGCTGTTAGCGCGAGGTCGTGAATTGTACTCTTTGTAACGTTTGCAGATTTAATGACTTGATTTCGAAAAACTACATACTCATGATCCTGTACAGCGAGTTTTAATGCATACTTTCCTAAACTTTCTTCACGTTGTTCTTTCGTCATTTTAATGTAGTTTAAATTTAACACGTCGACAAATTGAATGGCGTACTTATGCACATTCGTTTCTTGATTGTTTAGCAATTTCATGAAATTCTGAAATTCTTCTTCATCAAGAGTTTCACTTAAGGATGCACCAACCGCTGATTGGAACTTGCGAATTGTTGTTACGTGAGCGTCGAGTAATGGGAAAGAATGATTCTTTTGGTAAAGCTTAATGAAATCGTTCAAAGCAATCGCTGCAAAAATGAGTTCTGGCCATAATATTTGAACCGTAAAATACACATTTTTTTCTGGAGCGACCAAATCATGTTCTTTCATTGAATCTTTATGAAGACCGTTCCTAACAAATTCAATGTTACGCTCTCCTTGGCTTGCTTGGCGGAAGTCATGACATACTTTGAGGATGCGTGCTCGTGAACCCTCTAAATCATAGTATTTTCCTTCTTCACCAATCACAGCATAGATAGCGTGATTGAGTTCATCGAGATCCCAATAGTCTCCGCTTACAATTGCGCCTGTCAGATTTTTAGTATGTGTAATTGATAGCATCTAAATCGCCTCCATCTCTTACTCTTCTATTACCTCTTTGGCGTGTAGTTAAGCATGGAAAATAATTCGCTTAACTCATCTTTCGTAAGTTCGCGCCATTGTCCAATTTGTAAGTTATCAATTGAGATGTTCATAATACGGATACGTTGCAAGCTTTTTACCTCATAACCGAGGGCTGTACACATGCGACGAATTTGACGATTCAATCCTTGCGTTAGCGTGATTTTGAAGATATTAGATGACAATTTTTCCACCTTACAAGGGAGTGTTTTGGTATCTAATATTTCTACGCCTTCTGCCATTTCTTGAAGGAAATCCTGTGTAATTGGTTGATCCACCTTCACAATGTACTCTTTTTCATGTTCATTTTCAGCTCGAAGAATTTCGTTCACAATGTCACCGTCATTTGTTAATAAAATCAGACCATGTGAATCTTTATCGAGGCGACCAATATGAAAAATACGCAAAGGATGATTGACGAAGTCGACTATATTCCCTTGAATATGACGTTCCGTAGTACTTGTAATTCCAACGGGTTTGTTTAAAACGATATAGACATAAGGATCTTCATGTTTAACTAGATTTCCGTCTGCACGGACCTCATCTCCAGGTTCAACTTTGCTACCTAGTTCAGCTTTTACGCCGTTTATCGTAATTCGGCCATCCTCGATCCATTTATCCGCACCGCGTCTAGAAACGATTCCAGCTTCACTTAAATATTTGTTGATACGCATCTATCATCACCTGCTTTTTTTAGTACCTTCATTATAACCTATTATGAAGAGTTGTATGATTTAGGTGAGTCAGCTGACAGTTGGAATTCCCTACCTTTAAAATTAAGACTATGATACCATTAAAATAAGAGGGAAATAGAGGAAGGAGGACTTATTTTGAGCGAAGAAAAAAGAGTTATTTCTTCCGAGTTAAAAGAGTTACTTTCCATTCGGCATAGTGTAAAAGAATATAAAAAAGATAGTTATCTATTTAGAGAAGGCGATTCGATAAAAGGTGTTTATTTCATTCAACAAGGGAAAGTTCAAATTGGTAAGGTGACTTCTGAAGGTAGAGAATTGACCTTGAGAATTTGCGGAAGAAACCAATTGGTTGGGGAAGTTACGCTCTTTTCGATAGATGCTAAATATATGTTAGATGCAAAAGCATTAGAGGATGTTACGTGCGTCAAAGTAAGCATTGATGACCTTGAAAAGGAATTAGCTGAAAATGCGGATTTAGCAGTTGCCTTTATGAAATGGATGGGTGTGAACCATCAAAAAACCCAGACTAAATTTAGGGACTTACTTTTACATGGGAAAAAGGGTGCGCTCTATTCAACCTTAATCCGTCTCACGAATAGTTATGGCGAGAAAGATGAACATGGTATTTTAATTGATATGGTGTTGACGAACCAAGATCTGGCTAACTTCTGTGGAATGACGAGAGAAGTGGTGAATCGGTTATTAAACGAGTTGAAAAAACTAAGTAAAGTATCCATGGTGAATGGGAAAATTTATATTCATGATCTCCAGTATTTAAAAGATGAAATTCTATGTGAAGATTGCCCAATAGCGTTTTGTAAAATTGATTAACAAGCGATTGCCTTCGAGGTGAATCGCTTTTTTTTGTCTATTTATTGACACTTGAATGAAAACCGGCTTGAGTGTGATAAAAGTCACAATGATTTACCTCTCAATCAATTAGGCTGAACATAACATAATGGAAGAATGAATTTCGAGGTGAGGAATTTGAAGAAAACGAAGCCAGCTAAGGAAGAGAATCTAAAAGGAACATTTGTAAGCGTCATGTCTGTTGGCGTAATCATCATTGTCATGTGGGTAGTCGTTTATTACATGTATGTAGCACGTTAAATAGGGAGTGGAAAAAATGCATCTTCATAAATTTGAAAAAATATGGTTGATTTTTGGTATCGCATCACTAGTTGTTTTCTTAAGTGTTGTAGGTATCAGTGCCTTTTCTCATGGCCATACGCCTGCAGGAGGGATGGACACGATTGATCCGAAAAAAGTAAATGAAACAGCACCATTTGATAACCCAGGAGTTACACAATTAGATGATGATACGTATCAAGTGGCGATTGTAGCGATGGCTTTTAGTTACACAGCACCTGAATTGAAAGTCCCTGCTGGAAAAGAAATTATTTTTAAAGTAACGAGTATAGATGTTGTTCACAGTTTTACGATAGATAACACGAAAGTGAATATGATGGTCGTTCCGGGTCAAATCACAACGAAGTCATATACGTTTGACAAACCTGGCAAGTATTTAATTCTTTGCAATGAATACTGTGGTTCTGGACATCATTTCATGTCTACAGAAATTGAGGTGTATTGATCATGATTGCTGCACAAGATCGCAAATTAGCACTATGGAATATCGGCGTTGCTTATATCGCGTTCCTTATCGGAACATTATGCGGATTATTACAGGTTTTCATTCGAAATGATGCCCTGCAATTACCAAGTTGGTTAGATTATTATCAAATTTTAACGGCACATGGTGTTCTACTTGCCCTTATTTTTACGACATACTTTATTTTTGGATTCTTTGTTACAGGAATGAGTAAAAGCTTAGGAAGTTTCGGACCTAAAGTTCTTCTTTATTCTTGGATCGGATTCTGGGTTACGACAATCGGAACGGTGATGGCGACAGTCATGATCATTTCTGGTGAAGCTTCTGTGCTCTATACTTTCTATGCACCACTTAAAGCGAGCGGATGGTACTATGTCGGTCTTGCATTGGTTATTGTCGGAACATGGATAAGCAGCTTCGCATTAGTCGGACATTATGTGGTTTGGCGCAAAGCTCATAAAGGTGAATTGAGTCCACTATTTGCTTTCATGACCATCACAACAATTATTATGTGGATTATCGCATGTTTAGGGGTAGTAGCTACGGTTTTATTCCAATACATTCCTTGGGCATTCGGTTGGGTCGATACAATTAACGTTGAGTTAAGTCGTTCATTGTTTTGGTATTTTGGTCACCCCCTAGTTTACTTCTGGTTGCTACCTGCATATATGGCTTGGTATGTGATTGTTCCAAAATTACTTGGCGTTAAAGTATTTAGTGATTCATTAGCACGTTTAGCATTTGTGTTATTTATCTTGTTCTCAATACCGGTTGGATTCCATCACCAGTTAACAGAACCAGGTATCTCGAATTTCTGGAAGTTCTTGCAAGTCGTACTAACGTTTATGGTTATCATTCCATCACTTTTAACAGCATTTTCTATGTTTGGCACATTTGAAAGAGCTGGACGTAAAAATGGTGGTCAAGGATTGTTTGGTTGGTTTACAAAGTTACCTTGGAAAGATGTTCGTTTTACTTCTATATTTGTCGCTATGGCCTTCTTCATTCCTGGTGGAGCGGGAGGGATTATCAATGCAAGTTTCCAATTAAACGAAGTCGTTCATAACACGATGTGGATTGTCGGACATTTCCACATTACAGTTGGAACACCTGTTGCGATGACATTTATGGGTCTTACTTTCTGGTTAGTTCCATACTTAACTGGTCGTAAATTCTCGAAAGTTATGCAGAAACTAGGTTTTATTCAAATCATCACATGGACAATTGGTATGTTATTAATGTCTACATCTCAACATATTTTAGGACTACTTGGCGCACCTAGAAGAACTGCTTACACTGGTTATAACAACCATCCTTCCGCTTTAGAATGGTTTGACGGCATTTTAACAAATCACGTAACAATGGCTGTCGGCGGAAGTATTTTGTTCTTATCGGCTATGTTATTGATTTACATTGTTGTGATGACGATGTTCTTATCACCAAAAGCTGAACTCGAAGCGGATTTCGTAGAATTCCCAATGGCTGATAGTGACAAAGAACATACACCAAAATTCTTGGAAAACTGGTGGATTTGGATTGGTATCGCATTTGCATTAATCATCATTGCTTATGCCATCCCGTTATACGGCATGATTCACCATGCACCTCCTGGATCAGAAGGATTCAAAACTTGGTAGGAGTTGAGTGAAATGGTCTTAATGTTAATCTCATTTTTCATCGTATTCATCTTATTAGTCGGCATGATTGTTGAATTAAACACATTAGAAGATTGATCGAAATAGAAAAGGGACTGTCCTGAAAGTCATGAAACATGACGAAGGGCAGTTCATTTTTTATGTTGTAAAAGTTAATTTTCGTTTTTACCATATTGAAAACTTGACTTGCATATGCTGTTTGAATATTGTAAGTTGCATTTTCTATTAAAGAACACATTCATAGTGTTAATACCATACCCATCAAATAAAAAAGTTGTAATTTTCTATTTTATCTGACAATATTGAAGTGAAGGATTTCCTAGATTACTAGTTTTCATGAAAACTAGTGAAAGCGCATACAATAGGAATTACTCGTACAAAGGGAGGAACATGAGAATGGTATATGCATTTCCAAACACAGAAGGTTCACTCGTAACATTTAAAGAGAAATATGATAATTACATTAACGGAAAATGGACAGCCCCTGTTAAGGGTCAATACTTTGATAACGTGACACCTGTCACTGGTAAAAACTTCACACAAGTTGCTCGTTCAACTTCAGAAGATATTGAATTAGCATTAGACGCAGCGCATGCAGCAAAAGACGCGTGGGGAAAAACGTCAGTAGCTGAACGTGCGGTTATTTTAAATAAAATTGCAGACATCATGGAAGAAAATTTAGAAATGTTAGCTGTAGCTGAAACATGGGATAACGGAAAAGCGGTACGTGAAACACTTAATGCGGACTTGCCTTTAGCGATCGACCACTTCCGCTATTTCGCAGGAGCAATTCGTGCACAAGAAGGTTCTTTGAGCCAAATTGACGACGATACGGTTGCTTATCATTTCCATGAGCCAATCGGTGTAGTGGGACAAATTATCCCTTGGAACTTCCCGCTATTAATGGCTGTATGGAAGTTAGCACCTGCATTAGCAGCAGGGAACTGTGTGGTATTAAAACCTGCAGAGCAAACACCTGCAAGTATTCTCGTATTCGCTGAACTAGTTGGGGATTTATTACCTCCGGGTGTTCTAAATATCGTAAATGGCTTTGGATTAGAAGCTGGTAAACCACTAGCATCAAATCCTCGTATCGGAAAAATTGCCTTCACTGGTGAAACAACAACTGGTCGTATGATTATGCAATATGCATCTCAAAACTTAATACCAGTGACGCTTGAATTAGGTGGGAAGTCACCAAACATTTTCTTCGAAGATGTAATGGATCATGACGATGCATTCTTAGATAAAGCGGTAGAAGGATTCGTTTTATTCGCATTAAACCAAGGGGAAGTTTGTACATGCCCTTCACGTGCATTAGTTCAAGAATCAATCTATGACAAGTTCATGGAAAAAGTTTTGGCACGCGTTGAAGCGATTAAAACAGGTAATCCATTAGATCCAAACACAATGATGGGTGCTCAAGCATCTAATGAACAATTAGAGAAAATCTTGTCTTACTTGGATATCGGTAAACAAGAAGGCGCAGAATGTCTAATTGGTGGAGAGCGAAACAACATCGATGGAGACTTCACAGACGGTTACTATGTAAAACCAACTGTCTTCAAAGGAAACAACAATATGCGTATCTTCCAAGAAGAAATTTTTGGGCCAGTTGTGTCGGTAACGACATTTAAAACGCATGAAGAAGCACTTGAAATTGCGAACGACACTTTATATGGACTAGGTGCAGGTGTATGGTCTCGTAACATGAACACAGCATACCGTTTTGGTCGTGCGATTCAAGCGGGACGTGTTTGGACAAACTGTTACCATGCATACCCAGCACATGCTGCGTTTGGTGGATACAAAATGTCTGGTATCGGCCGCGAAAATCATTTGATGATGTTAAGCCATTACCAACAAACGAAAAACTTGCTAGTTAGCTACAATGAAAACAAATTAGGATTCTTTTGATCGAAAGGGGAATGACAATGATTGAACGTGTTATCGCTACGGACGCGACGCTTGAACTAATTGAATTACTCAAAAGCAAGCACGGTCCAGTCATGTTCCACCAATCAGGCGGTTGCTGCGACGGATCAGCACCTATGTGCTATCCAGAAGGCGATTTACTGGTAGGAGACCAAGACGTGCTACTCGGCTCAATCGGCGACAGTCCTTTCTATATGCACAAAAGCCAATACGACTATTGGAAGCATACCCAGCTTATTATTGACGTTGTCGATGGACGAGGTGGCATGTTTTCATTAGAAGGCGTAGAAGGTAAACGATTTTTAACAAGATCACGTGCTTTCACCGACGATGAATTTAAAGAAGTACAAGCTAATTCGAATTAAAGAGTTTGCCGCCTCCAGTTTTTCTTTGGAGGCGGTTTTTTAGTGGTGAGAATGGCTGTTTTACGAGATTAGCTTTAAAAATTACTAGATTAGGTGCGGAAATTACTAGAATAGCTGTAAAAATTACAACATTAAATATACTTCCTCAACACGATCGTGATGTACAATAAAAGAAAAGGAGTGAGAGAACATGGGATATATCATGCTGATTATCTTAATCGGTGTAATTGTTTGGACTTTAAGCCGATTATTTACTCATCGCAGACTTCCTCTTAATCAATACGCTCCATTCCATGATGCAATGGAAGGTAAAAAAGATGATAGCAATAGATCATCTCTTCATGATACAAAACACGAAGTGGAGTATGAAGAAACAACGCCAAAAAAAGATGATGTAATTTAATACACATGCGAAAGGTCTTACTGCCATTGAAGGCGTAAGGCCTTTTTCTAAATCAAGAACCTGCCCTTTTAAACAAATGATGCAAATGATAAGGTAAAAAAAAGAACAAATGATAGAGGTAAAGTTCATGAATAAAGTGCAGACTCAAAATTTTAAATATAAGTTATTTGAACCAGAAGTACAAAGCTCTGGCGGTAAGACCGTTATCTTTTATCATGGTTGGGGAACAAGTGTGGAAAGCAATAATGATGTTTCAAAAGAAATGACATCAAGGGGGCATAGAGTTGTTGTTCCAGAAATTATCTATCACGACACAAGAAAGCCGTTAGAAAACCATTTCAATATTGAATCTACACAACGTTATTTTTGGGAAACCATATATAAGACAATTGACGAGTTTGATGATTTCATTGAACATTTAAATGTTCCAATGGAGGAAGTAATTCTGGTTGGGAGCTCGATGGGTGGCTTTATCGCAAATGGTATTTTTGCTAATCACAAAAACATGGGTGGTTTAGTCAATATTAACGGATCAGGTTCTTTTCTATTGTCAGAAAAACTATTTAGAGAAAAAGATCATCGAAATTCACTTCCATTTGAAGAAGAACAGGTGATGAAGAAGTATAACCCGATTGGTCGAACTACGTGTAATGCCCCTGTACTTCTCATGCATGGTGATTCAGATGCAATTATTTCAATAAAAGGACAGCAGGATTATTATCAATATCTTATTGAAAATGAAGGTCGAGTTAATGTTAACTTTATAATTTATGAAAATAATAACCATCAGTTTTCTTCTGAAATGGTGAAAGATTTACTCGAGTGGCTAGATGGAATTTAAATCAGAAAAACGCTTGGATATTCCAAGCGTTTTTATGTTTCTAGATTGTCACCAATGTATTTAAGAGAGTAAGTATGTGAAAATACCTGGTACTCTTTCTTTAAAATAAGAATAATGATGTTCAGCATCCTTAATCACAAGAAATGTTGAGTTAGGAATTTTTTCTTTAACAATATTATGAATCCGTTGGTTAGATTCTAAGAATCCCTTACTAATTCGTTCATCATTTCTTACTTCAGATGTTCCACTATCCATGTAGAATTTTTCTATAGAAGTTAAATTTGTGTTTGTTAAGAGTTTCTCAATTTCTTCTTGATTGCGCCAAAAAGCTGAAGAAATACCAACCACGTTTTTAAAAATATTGGGGTATTTACATGCGGCGTAGGTTGAAATTAATCCGCCTAATGAAACTCCTCCAATACTGGTCGCCTCGGTTAAAGTTCGATATTGAGAATCAATATAGGGTTTAAGTTCACTTACAATAAAATCTACGTAAGCATCTCCTTTGCCGCCAGTGTAACTTGGCTTACCTAATAAATTCTTGCTAAATTCACCGTCGACCCATGGACAATACTCGTTTTTTCTTTCTTCTCCTTCAGTATTCGTGTCTATTCCAACAACAATAATTTCTATCTCGTTTGAATCCAAGTAATCTTTTAAACCTAAAGAAACTCCATGTATAGCATCTTGATCTTCAAAGACATTTTGCCCATCATGCATATACAGAACTGGATAACGTTTTGTTTCTTCTTGATAACCTCTAGGCGTATATACTCGAATTGTTCTTTCGTGATTAAAAGCTTTAATTGGGAAAGCAAATTCTTCAATCATGTCAAACAACACCTTTTCAAAAATATGTTTATTTCGTATTGACCAAGAGAGCAGATTGCAAAATTCCCTCATAAACCTCATGCCAATCTTCATTGAGAGTAGACGCTTCATGTGGATGAATGAATTTTCTATGAGAAGATTCGTAGTTCGCATCAAACGGGTGGACTGTCGTTACATTCATACGGAAAATAGCTTGATAACCGATTAAAGGATAAGGGCTGTCAGAACTCCAAGTTGGATTTTCAGAGTGATTAACCTCAACGTATCCAAGGTATTCACAGTCACCTTCAACACAAGCTTCTTCTAAAACTTCACGTTTCACACATTCTATGGGAGTTTCGTTTAACTCAATATGCCCGCCAGGAAAATTCCACCCTCGGCTTTTAATATTTACTAAAAGTAGTTTTTCTTCATAAAAGCACATTCCGTGAACGCTTGTGATGTTTTCTGGTTGAGGTGGTTCTAATGTTGGGTTCCATGTTAATTTCACATAAGATTGACCCCAGTTTACATAGACTGTCGTCATGAAGAAATCCTCCATTTATAAATGCATTTTTGAAACTCACCTTCTAAATACATATCATTATCTATAGGCAAGTCGACAACTTCGAGTAGTTCTGCGCCTAGTCGAATACAAGTTTTATTGGAAGCAATATTATCGGGGTTGCAAGTAATGATGATTTCATGGAGTCCGTGTGCAAGGGCTACTTGTTTAAGCAATTGGCACGCCTTTGCAGCGTAATGGTTTCCTCTATGCTTTTTATCAATTGCATATCCAATGTTTCCACCATAATAAGTACGTGAATTAGTCCCGATTCGGAGATCTATCGTTCCGATCGTTAGGTTCGTTCCAGATAAATTTATCGCATACCAATAAGCGGGAACATAGTTTTTTTCTACATTTCCCGGTACTTTTCGTTCAATAAGTAAATCAATTTCTTCCCCTTTAATCGTATCGAAAGGAAAGAATTCAAAGGCGGGTTGTTTCAAGAAATCCCCTCAACTTTCCTCGTTAAAGAATCCTTTAGTTTATTAGACGTTCAGGAGTGAATAAATTTGGTCACTCTAAGTCATCAAAAATTTCTTACTTAGATTAAAAGCATTAACCGTAAATAAATGATTAATTTCATTTGTCTTTATTAAACGGCTCATGGTTCCCAAGTCAAACATATTTACATCAATTATTTCAGTGTCATCTAGCTCTTGTTCAGCAACTAATTCAGCTTCAGTTATTAGAAAGCTATAAACTTTGTTGTTTTGTGTTGCTGGATTCACATAAAATTCACCTAATAAAACAGGTGGTAGATTTGAGACAAATCCAGTTTCTTCTTTTACCTCACGAGCAATTGCTTCTGCCAATGTTTCATTATTTTCAGGCTTCCCAGCAGGAACTTCTAGAAAACTACTTTGAGTGCCGTGGCGGTATTGTTTAACTAATACAACTTCCTTCTTTTTCGTAATGACGACCGCATTGACCCAATCACTATATTCATTTACATAATAATCATGAATGATCTGACCATTGGGTAATTCACATGTATCTTTACGTAAGTTTCCAAAAGGGGATTGATAAATATAATGTGAGCAAATCGTTTTCCATTGTTCCAGTTTCATCATCTCCTAAACTTAATCTATTTGAGTGAACTCCCTTAAAGCCTTCCAAATTTGCAGGTCGACTTGATCGAAGGGACCAATATCTCTTGTTAAGTCCCATAGTGTTATACGATCCATTTCTTCATTTGGAATAAAGTCACTCAGTTCGTCAATCTTGTAATAGAAAATTGGATTGTATTTAATGGATTGTTTATGAAGGTTTTTTATTTTAGCGATTCCTTGAAATGTTAGATGCTCAACTTGTTGTCCGGTTTCTTCGAATAATTCACGAATAGCGCACTCTTTAGGTGTTTCATTTCCTTCTCTTCTGCCTGCAGGTAACTCCCATCTATTTCGGAATCGATTATAACCAAAAAGAATCTCGTCACGAACTTGGATGATGGCATATGAGCCAGCTAAAGGACTAAATGAATTCATATCTTTTTCGTCCATATGAAGAAATTCAATAAATTGTAGCGGTGGATCCACCATTTCTCATTCTCCTAGTAGATTAAGATGTTTGTTAACTATATTATTCGCTACTAGTAAACTGAAAACCTTCCTTTTATATCCAATAAAAATCAATCCAATTTTTTTCGGAAGGAATAACACCATTTGTCATATTCCATTTTTTCTTCATAAAAACGATGAGCTTCTGTTCTTTGAATGCCTGATTCAAGAGCCATATATTCTACTCCTTGATCTTTTGCCCATTGATGAATATATAACAACAAATGTTGTCCATATCCTTTTGAACGTTCAGTTTGATCTGAAACGAAATCATATATGTATGCGTGTGATTTATTATAAAAATTGGTTCGTATAGTTAATCCAATTAAGGATTTCATTTGATTCTCTTCGTATAAAGCAAAAAGTTGATAGCCTTCTAATGTCATTTTCTTTAAGAGTTTTACATACTCCTCAACATTTAGCTCAGTTCTTAATTGAGACATGAGAGAGAAGGCGTCAATCCATTGTGTCTCTTTTCTTAATTCTTGAATTCGTATATTGGGCATTTCAGTAATCCTTCCTGTTTTAAGATTTCTCCATTAAACATAACAAAAGAATGTGATTTCATACAATATTATGCAAATTCTAATGACTAATGGATATAAAAAAGGTATACTTAATAAAAAATTGATTATTCTGAATTAATCATCGTAAGGAGATCATCATGCCACTTACTAGACAACAAATTAAAGATATTAAAGAACGATCTTCACTCGATCGATTAGATAGAGGAAATGCGGTATATACATATATCGGAAAGTCAGATGAAATTGCATACGTCCTACATTCTCATCGTCCAGATCGATCATTTTGGATAAGATATGAAGAAGAAGAGAACGAAGTAATTGAAAAATATACGGTCGTTCTCGGGGAAGTCGAAGTAGAACATAATAACCGGAAGTTTAAACTTCAAGCAGGTGAAACACTTGATGCTTCAGAATATGAGGGGTTAATAACGGTTTATAGTGAATCAGGTGCTGAAATTTTAGTAGAGACGACAGAAAGTGTTTTTGAATCAACGTTTACTGATATCGAAATGATACAAAAGGAAGCAGAAGAAATTGAAAAAATAGATGGCTATACATATCAGCACTGCTCAAGAATTAAAGATTATTCGATTGAACTTTGGAAGAAACTCGACCAACCTATTGAACGGGTGACCATGCTAATATGGGGAGCTTATTTCCATGACATTGGAAAGCTGTCAGTACCTTTAGAAATTTTGAATAAAGCAGGTAAACTTACACCAGAAGAATGGGAATTGATGAAAGCACATACAACCAACGGAGCAGAAATGATGCGCAATCATGAAATTGCCTGGTTACGTGAAGCAGCTTTTATCGTTGAGCAGCACCATGAGCGATATGACGGAAAAGGATATCCTTTTGGTTTGAAAGAAGAAGAAGTTTCACTAGAAGCATACATAATTGCCGTGGTAGATTCTTTTGATGCGATGACGACAAATCGTCCTTATCGCGAGGCTTTGACGGTGGATCAAGCAATTGAAGAAATTATAAAAGGCAGAGGCTCACAATTTCACCCGCATGTCGTCGATGCATTTTTACAATTACTTCATGACCAGCAATTTAAATGGAGATAATTATGAGCTTGGCGGTAACAAGCGGGTTCTTTTTAAAAGATGGCTTTACTTCAAGGTGGGGTAAAGCTTTTTCTTGTTACACAAATATTAAAATTTAATGATAAGTTTAATTATTTGTAACTTGCATTCCTTTCATTCGTATTAAAACCAAAGGCATTTTATGGGGGGATTACAGTGAAATTCAAATTGGTAGTAATGGGATTAATATTATTCTTTTTATTAGTAGCTTGTTCAGAGCAAACTTATGAGAAGGAATACGACTTAAACGAGGTTGTTGCTACTTTTAATGGTAATGATATAACAGTAAAAGATATTATTTCACAATTTACTCTTACAGATGAAAATATTGAAATTTATATGAAACAGGAAATTATTATAGATGAGGCTTTGAAGGCTGGAATTACAGTTTCAGAAGAGTCAATAAAACAATTGAAAAATATGGTATATCCTAATGCTGAATCAGTTGAAATGGAAAATTTCAATGCAAAAGAAGCAGAAGCTCTAGGAATGACAAATGATGAATACTTCGATATGTGGACATTGACTTATCTTAAGAGAAATGAATACTCGCAATCATATATTAAATCAAAATTCGGTGAACCAAATTCCATTGAAGATGGAGAAGAATGGGGAAAAGAAATCGAATCTTATGTTAACGACCTTTACAATAGCTACATTGAAAGCGATGCGCTAATTATTCATTAAACAATCTAAAATGAAATTGGTAACTAATTAATTAGGTCCAAATTCTACAAACGGATGTTTGCGTATTATAGAACGGAATTCAATCAATAGAAAACGGGACCATCTCTAAGCCACTATATGGTTTAAGAGACAGTCCTTTTTTTGATTATTATTTAAGTTGTGCTATAAATCTGCTGGTCTGCAATCTACTCTTCAAACGGATGCTCTTTTAGCCACTTCAAACCAAATTCAATTAATGGCTTCATGTCGATTAAACGGCTTTTCGCTTGTCCGATATCACCAAGTATGACAGCTTCAGGATGTGCTTGTTCAAAAGCTTCACCTATTTCTGGGAAACGATCAGAATCACCATCTGTGGATTGAAACTCTATCCATTGTCGCTCTCCGTCAACCATCATGGCTGCAGCTTGGTTTGTATAGGTTTTATTCTCAAGTAAATGTTCGGATAAGTGCAGAGCTGTACACGAATCATATCCTACGCCGAGTAAGAGGACTTTCACGTCTTCATTTACCAATTTTCCGAGTGGGGAGCTCATACCAAATGAGTCTTCCAATGGGTGTTCTAACATCCATTCTTCGGCATGTTTGCCCCAAGCCATGAAACTATGAACGGGATGATAGCTTCGAATCGTTTTAGGATGTCGGTGGAAACATTCCGCGATTTTACCCATCCCTCGTAAAGGGGTGAGGTGAGGATCATAGGCAGGCATATGTTGGCGGATTGGTTCGTGCCAATCAGCAGGAACAGGAGGTAACATCCAGTATGACGGTTCCGAGTTCTCTGCAGATTGAGCTGCCATGACAATCGTACCTTCCTCCGTAATCGTTTCAAGTAAGGCATCTATTACGGCTTTAGCTCCCCCTGGTAACCAGCCAATTTGTTTTAATGAAGAATGGACCATTATAGAGTCCCCAGCTTTTATTCCCAGTGCGTGTAATTGCTTTTTTAAAGTGTCAACGGATTGAAATGATTTAGTGGCTTGTACTGTGTCGAATTCACTCATAAGTTGTTGCCTCCAATTGTTTTATACTTCCATTGTATAAGACTATTCCAAATGAAGGAATGTCAGAAAGTGATTCAAATAAAATCAAAATGAATTCGCCTGTTTTTGTTACAATATAAAAGTAAAACTGAACATGATTTTAAGACATCCTATATAAAATTGAAAAAGAATGGGGGCTCTCAAGTTGGAATTAAAACAATCCGAAATTGAGTGGTGGAAGAAAAGTGTGGTCTATCAAATTTATCCTAGAAGCTTTTACGATAGCAACGGCGATGGGATAGGGGATATTCAAGGGATTATTCAAAAACTAGATTACTTAAAAGAATTAGGAATCGATGTGATTTGGTTAAGCCCAATTTATGATTCACCAAATGATGATAATGGGTACGATATCCGGAACTACATTGAAATCATGAATGAATTTGGCACGATGGAAGATTTTGATGAGCTGCTTGCTCAAGCAAAAGAACGCGGTCTCAAGATTATTATGGATTTAGTAGTCAATCATACGTCAGATGAACATGCATGGTTTGTTGAGTCCAAGTCATCTAAAGAAAGTCCATATCGAAACTATTATGTGTGGGAAAAAGGGGAAGGTGAACAAGCCCCGAATAACTGGGGATCATTTTTCGGTGGCTCTGCTTGGGAGTATGATCAAAATACTGAAGAATCTTTCTTGCATTTATTCTCTAAAAAGCAACCGGATTTGAACTGGGAGCATGAACCGCTGCGACACGAAGTATATGAAATGATGAAGTTTTGGTTGGACAAAGGAATTGACGGGTTCCGAATGGACGTTATTAATTTAATTTCCAAGCATCCGGATCTTCCAAACGGCGCACAGAATGAAGGTCAACGTTTTGGTGACGGCAGCCCTTATTATATGAATGGACCAAAAATTCACGATTATTTACAAGAAATGAATGAAGAAGTGTTATCGAAGTATGACATTTTAACCGTCGGAGAAATGCCAGGGGTAACGCCAGAGGATGCGTCAATCTATACCAACCCTGCGAATAAAGAGTTGAATATGGTATTTACATTTGAGCATATGAGTTTAGATAGTGGTCCGTTTGAAAAGTGGGATCTTAAACCGTTACATCTGGTGGATTTAAAAGAGAACTTCGAGAAATGGCAAACGAATTTACACGGAACTGGCTGGAATAGCTTGTACTGGAATAACCATGATCAGCCTCGTATTGTATCTCGATTTGGGAACGACGGTGAATACAGAGTCGAGTCAGCAAAAATGCTCGCGACATGCTTACACTTGCTTCAAGGAACTCCTTATATTTACCAAGGAGAAGAAATTGGTATGACAAATGTGAAGTTTGAATCGATTGATCAATATCGAGATTTAGAAACACTAAATATGTACAACGAAAAAATGGAGCAAGGAATCGACGAGCACAAAATTTTTGAGTCTATTTATGTAAAAGGGAGAGACAATGCCCGCACACCAATGCAATGGACGAATGAAAAGAATGGTGGCTTTAGTGAAGGGACTCCTTGGATCGAGGCAAACCCAAATTTCACAGAAATTAATGTCGCACAAGCCACTCAATCGAAAGATTCAATTTTTGCTTACTATCAACAGTTGATTCAATTCAGAAAAAATGTGGATGTGATTACAACTGGTGATTTCCGATTAATTGACCGAGAAAACCCGAATGTCTTTGCGTATGAACGTAAAACTGATCAAGAATCACTACTCGTCATCTGTCATTTTAGTGATCAAGAAATTCTTTTTGAACATCAAGACATTCTGCCGTATCTTGAAAATGGGGAAGTGCTGATTCAAAATTATAAGGATCTTTTGGCGAATAAATCAATTCGTTTACGTCCATATGAAGCCGTAGCTTTTTACTTATCACATAACGAATAGGAATATGAGACAAATCATAGATGGACGAATCCCTAAAATAAGGTATGATTAAAGGATATATTCAATATTTTATAGACTTTAGTTAACTGGAGGGTAAGTGTAAATGGTAGTCCTTGGTGTAGACATTGGGGGGACAAAAATTCGAATGGGAATGATCGATTCGGATGGCCAAGTAGTAGCGGACCATGTAGTTCCTACTCAAGTCCCTCTTTATCCGTTTCTAGAAGAAAACGTTCTAAAATTAATTGAGAAATATCCACAGATTCAAGCAATTGGTATTGGAACACGTGGAATGGTGGATGCTGAAAATGGCGTCATCACGTTTGAAACTGAAACATTACCAGGTTGGCAGGGTACTGAAGTGAAATCATTGTTGGAAAAAGCGACGGGTCTCCGCGTTGAAGTTAACAATGATGCAAACTGCGCAGGTCTTGCAGAAGCTAGATTAGGTGCTGCTAAAGGTTTCCGACGAACGGTTTGTTTAACAGTTGGAACTGGATTAGGTGGCGGAATCGTCTTAGATGGTCAGATTTTGAACGGAGCACACGGTGGTGGTGGCGAAGTTGGACATTTGATTTTATATCCAAATGGTCATGTCTGTACTTGTGGACGTCCAGGTTGCAGTGAGCAATATGTATCTGGAACGGCGTTAAGACGACAAATCGGAGAACGACAAATCTTAGATGACAATCAACAGCTGATCTCACCGCATCAATTGTTCGGTATGGCAAACGCAGGTCATGTAGAGGCACTGTCATTAACGAAAAAATTCACAAGTGATTTAGCAATTGTGATTAGTTCACTTCAAGCGGTATTAGATATGGATTGCGTGGTCATTGGTGGTGGAGTTTCTGAATCAGCAAACGAATGGTGGCATTATTTAGAGGAAGCTTTGGAGCCTTTATTATTGAAACCACTTACGTTGAAGAAAGCTCAGTTTAGAAATGAAGCAGGGATGCTTGGTGCAGCCTTACTTGTAATAGATAATGTAAATGAAAGCGCTTCGAAAAATATAGAGGATGTGAGATAAATGGCGAAAATAGTATTAGACAATATTTCAAAAGTATACGACAACAAAGTAACAGCCGTTTCGGATTTTAATTTATCTATTAATGATGAAGAATTTATCGTTTTTGTTGGACCATCTGGGTGCGGTAAATCAACAACATTACGCATGATTGCAGGTCTTGAAGAAATTTCTAAAGGTGATTTCTTGATTGATGGGAAGAAAATGAATGATGTACCACCAAAGGAACGCGACATTGCGATGGTATTCCAGAACTATGCTTTGTATCCTCATATGACGGTATACGATAATATGGCATTTGGATTAAAGCTTCGTAAATTCTCAAAAGAAGAGATTGATGAGCGTGTTCAAAAAGCAGCTGGCATCTTAGGGTTACAACCTTACTTAGATCGTAAACCAAAAGCTCTATCTGGTGGTCAACGTCAACGTGTTGCTTTAGGTCGTGCGATTGTACGTGATGCGAAAATCTTCTTAATGGATGAGCCTTTATCAAATCTTGACTCAAAACTACGTGTGCAAATGCGTTCTGAAATTGCAAAATTACATCAACGTCTAAAAACAACAACGATTTATGTGACACATGACCAAACGGAAGCAATGACGATGGCGTCACGAATTGTCATTATGAAGGATGGCGTTATTCAACAAGTTGGAACACCTAAAGAAGTCTATGACTTACCTGAAAACGTATTTGTTGGCGGATTTATTGGGTCACCATCGATGAACTTCTTGAAAGGTAGTTTTGTAAATGGAGAATTCGTTTTAGGTCAACAATCAATTAAAATACCTGATCATCAAGCAAAAGTACTTGTTGAAAAAGGTTATGAAGGTAAAAACCTTATTCTTGGTGTGCGTCCTGAACAAATTACAAACGAAGTAACAAATGAACACTATAAAATCCGTACTTTAGTTGAAGTTTCTGAGTTAACAGGTGCTGAAATTATGATTTATTCCACAATTGAAGGCCAAGAATTTATCGCAAGAATAGATTCAAGTGAAATTGTGAATCCTGGTGAAATGATTGATCTTTCAATCAATATGGAACGTTCTCACTTCTTTGATGAAGAAAGCGAAGTTCGTATTCGCGTATAAACACAGATGAAATCAGTGAAATCGTTTGATTGTGCAAACGATTTCACTGGTATGATGATGAATAGTAGGTAAACCAAAAACAGGATAACCCCCTGTTTTTTTGGTGTGCCAGAATATCAAACATTAAGGAAGAGCAATATTTTGCTTAGTACTTTAAGATTTAAATGTGTAATGGAAGGATGTGATCTCTAGATGGATTCAATGACATTTGTATTATTTGGTGCGAGTGGAGATTTAGCTAAGAGAAAAATCTTTCCTGCGCTATATCATTTATTCGTAGATAAAAAAATGCCCAAAGCATTTTCTGTTTTTGGAACTGGCTTAGAAGAGATGTCGACAAATGACTTTCAGTTGTACGTGATGGAATCTGTTCAAATGTATTCACGAACAACAAAAGTGGATGAACAACAGCTACTCGAATTTTCTAAAACACTGCAGTATATGCAAATTGACGTAACAAAGCCTGAAGGATACCAACGCTTATTAGCAGGTATTCAACAGACAGAAGAAGTTCTTGATATCCCGCAAAATCGAATGTTTTATTTGTCAGTTGGTCCTTCATTGTTTGAAGTTATTGCATACAACATTGAACAAAGTGGCTTAGGTTCGACAATGGGCTGGAGACGTTTAGTCATTGAAAAGCCTTTTGGACACGATTTAGTTTCTGCACGACGATTAAATGACCAATTGAGTAAAGTCTTTAAAGAAGATGAGATTTACCGTATCGATCATTATTTAGGGAAATCGATGGTTCAAAACTTAGCGACCCTTGTTATTTTGAATCCTGTTATTCATGCCATTTGGAATCGTGAGTACATAGCGAATATCCAAATTACAGCAAGTGAAACAGTCGGTGTCGAGGATCGTGCAGGTTATTATGATCAAGCTGGAGCTATTCGAGATATGTTCCAAAACCATATGTTACAGATGCTCATGATGACGACGATGAACTTGCCGAGAAGTATTAGTGCGAATGATATTCGTTCAGAGAAAAAACATGTAATGGGGTCATTACGTTCTTTATCAAAAGAAGATGTTAGTCTCTCTGTCATTCGAGGACAATATGAGCAAGGTGAAATTGTTGGCAATCCAGTTGTTGGCTATAAAGATGAACCTGGAATTCCTGAATCATCTACTAATGACACGTTTATAGCTACAAGAGCATGGATTGATAATCCATTTTGGATAGGTGTCCCGTTTTATTTGCGAACAGGAAAACGCTTAAAGGAAAAATCGACTCGTATTGTGATTGAGTTTAATAATCACTTTAACAGGCTGTATCCGTTGGTGAACCAACAAGCTGAACCAAATTTGCTTATTATTAATATTGGTCCTTATGAAGGAATTACGATGCAGCTAAATAGTCATAACCAAAACGATCACGGCAAAGTAGATCCAATTACGGTCGAATTCTCTGCAGACACGAAGGAAATGCCTGAAGCTTATGAATTGCTGATTGAGGATGCTTTACAAGGAGACTCTACATTCTTTGCGCACTGGGACGAAGTGGAACTTTCGTGGAAATGGGTGCAACCGATTTTGGAAGCATTTGAAGAAAATAGCTTACCTCTCCACACTTACTCAGCAGGAACAATGGGACCAAAAGCGGCCGATGATTTATTGGAAGAGAACGGTTTTGTTTGGAGATAGTTATTCCTTACGATGGTGAGTAATCTGAATGGGTTGACTACTGAAGTAATCGGAATGTGTATATTAATGCGTGTGTTCATTATATAATGATACACTTACAGGTAAAGTGATTTAGACATTTCATATTAAAATCTGTGGATGCCTGATATTCTGCATCGATAAAAAAGAAGGAGGATACGATGAAAATTTATGACATTACTGCTCCTATTTTTGAAGGGATGCCAGTTTACAAAAACAAACCTGAAAAACAACCGAAGATTTCTCGTGTAACGAATGCACATGTAACGGAATCACGTCTTGAGATTGACGTTCACACAGGAACACATATTGATGCTCCTTTACACATGATGAATAATGGTGCGACTTTTGAAACGATCACACTTGACCAATTGGTTGGTCCAGTTAAAGTTCTCGATTTCATGGATGTTGAAGACGGTATCACGAAAGATGACTTGGCAGCTTTTGACCTTCAAGAGAATGATTTCATTTTATTTAAAACAAAAAATTCACTTGATGAAGACTTTAATCCAGAGTTCATCTTTTTAAAAGAAGACGGTGCGAAATACTTAGCTGAGCTTAAAATTAAAGGTGTCGGCATTGATGCACTTGGCGTCGAACGTAGCCAACCAAATCATCCAACACATAAAGCGTTGTTTGGAGCAAATATTCTTGTGATTGAAGGATTGCGCTTAAGTGAAGTAAATGCAGGATCGTATTTCATGGTAGCTGCACCATTAAAATTAGTGGGCACAGACGCAGCACCCGCACGTGTTATATTGATTGAGGATTTTCAAGGATAATGAATAAAGGCCGAGTGTAGGAATGTAGATTCCTTACTCGGCTTTTTATATGGGGAGTGATGAGGTAGAGAGGTATTCAAGGATTCAAAGGGTGCATTCAAGGCTTCGATCGGTATGTTCTCCATTTCAATGGGGCTATTCTCGAATTCACACGCCTCATTCTAGGATTCGCAGTTGTTATTCAAGTATTCATGAAATCCACACAATTTCATCACTACTTTTTCCCTTCATATGCTTGTTTATGTTTATTAAAAAAGGTGATTTCAGCTTTTAATTCAGTGTATTTTTCCGCAACGCCAAAACCTTCAGCGAGCTGACGTACAACTTCTTCGTTTGTATGAGATTCAGCGATAGACAACTTCTCAAATATAGGTTCTAACAATGTCATGGCATCTGAACCCTGCACATCTTCATTCGTTAAAGTATTTTTATACTGAACATCTGTCGCATCTTTCTTTTCATCGTAATGCACGATAATCGCATCTTCTTGATCAGCCACGTCAATTTCAATATCTATTCCTTTGAAGTCAAACGATTCTCCCACTACATTCGCTGGATTTTCACCAGTTTCCGTATCTTCAATATCATCAGCCGTATTATTATTGGTTGTGTCATTTGTTACTTCATCGTCATTTGCACAAGCACCTAAGAAGATGATGGAAATGAGGAATACGGATGGTAATAAAGATTTCATCAACTTTGCCATGAATAAACATCCTTTCAACATATATTATTATTGTTTTGCCCAATATTCTTGGAACTACTCTTTTAACTTTTTTATTTGCAAACGGTTAAATTCGCAATATTATAATAAATTCAATCGCATAATATGCTATCGTATTCATATAGGTTAGATAATTAGGGTATATCCTTGATATTGGGAGGTGTTTCTTTTGAGAGAAACAAAATTGTGGATTAACGGTGATTGGAGAGAATCTTCGGAGACGTATGAATTGAAAGCACCGTATGATGGGAACTTGATTGCTAAAGTAGCGAAAGGTTCCGCTGAAGATGTTAAAGTAGCCATTGCTGGTGCAGAACAAGCTTTTCATTCATTCAAAAAATGGACAGCTTATAATCGAGCTGAGATGTTATATAAAGTGGTAACGATTATGCGTGAGCAGAAGGAAGATCTTGCTCGAATATTAGCTTCAGAAGCAGGCAAGCCACTAAAAACGGCTCGAGCAGAGATTGACCGTACAATCGCAACGTATCAATTTTCTGCAGAGGAAGCGAAGCAATACCGTGGGGAAACCATTCCAATGGATGCGGCACCTGGCGTTACTGACAGAATTGGATGGACGAAAAAAGAGGCGATTGGCGTCATTTCGGCAATTACACCTTTTAACTTTCCATTCAACTTAGTTGCACATAAATTAGGACCAGCGTTTGCAGTTGGAAATACGGTCGTATTAAAACCGGCTACACAGACGCCATTGAGTGCTTTAGCAATGGCTGAAATTTTTAAAGAAGCAGGATTACCTGATGGAGCTTTACAAATTATAACGGGAAGCGGAAGCGAATTAAGTGAATCGCTTATTACGCATCCCGATGTAAAAAAAGTGACGTTTACGGGCAGCGTTCCTGTCGGATTAAAAATAAAAGAAAAAGTTGGTTTACGTAAGATCACCTTAGAACTTGGATCGAACTCCGCACTGATCGTAGAGCCAAGTGTACCGATTGAAAAAATTGTGAAGCGATGTGCAGAGGGTGCATTTAGTTTCTCGGGACAAGTATGTATATCTTTGCAACGTATTTATGTGAATCAAGAAATTTATGAGGATTTCGCGAAATTATTCATTGAAGAAACGAAGAAGTTAAAGGTTGGCGATCCGCTCAATGAAGAGACGGATGTTAGTTCGATGATTCACCCAGGTGAAGTGGATCGCATCGTGAAGTGGATTGAGGAAGCAAAATCCCAAGGTGCCGAAGTTGCAACAGGTGGCGACTTTACCGACCGATCCCTTTCTCCAACCGTCTTGACGAATGTGACAGCTGATATGAACGTGGTATGTGAAGAAGTATTTGCTCCAATCGTCTCTTTAATTCCGTATAACGATCTAGATGAAGCGATTGGGCTAGTCAACGACTCTCAGTTTGGCTTAAATGCTGCTATTTATACGAATGTGTTGACCGATGCCATGAAGGCAGCAGATGAAATTGAAGCGGGAGCAGTCATTATTAATGACATCCCTACATTCCGTGTGGATCATATGCCATATGGTGGCGTTAAAATGAGTGGTTACGGGCGTGAAGGTGTGAAGTTTGCCGTCGATGAAATGACAGAAACGAAATTTATTACAATGAAAACGGTATTTTAAGGAGTTGCTTCGGCAGCTCTTTTTTTAATTGGAAAATATTTATTTTGGAAATATTAAACAGGATTTTTGAGGTGCTTTGTAGAATATACATAGAACTATTCAGAAGAAATAAATCGATGTTTAAGGAGAATGTCCCTTTGAAAAAACGTATTGGACTATTAATGGTAACTGTTTTCTTATCTTTATTCACATTCACTCAGGTTCTCGCAACATCTTGGGTAGAGCTTTCAGTTGAAGAAGTGGCTGAACGTGCAAACGTGATTGTGTATGGCACGTATGACTTTTCAGATGAATTAACGAATGGCACTGAAATGGTTTTTCACGGAAGAGCATTTAAAGTTAAAGATGTTTATAAAGGTGAATCGGCAAGTCAAATAACGGTAGGCATTGATCCATTCGATATTGGATGGGTGGATGAGTTTCAAAACGACGGGGGAGAATTTCTTTTATTTTTAGAAGAAGGGGAAGAATTTTTATTACCCGTTGGCGGTCCAAATGGAATGATTCAAGTTCAAGATGGTCAAGTGATTGAAAGTGATGAGGAAAAAAGATTGTTTTATCAAAAAGTTTTAGAGAGTTCATCACAAGAACCAAACGTATTAGCAAGTTCTACAGAAGAGTCGAATTTAAAAAACCCCACCATTAACATGCTTTTATACATCGGTATTATCTTCATTGTGGGGACGATTTTAACGAGTTGGTTTAAACGATATCAGCGGAATAAAGCATAATGAAAAAGTTACTTATTCTTATACTAAGTGTGGTTGTTTTAACGAGTTGTTCTAATAAAGCTTCTAGAAATGAGGAGATAATAACGAAACAACTAGAAGAAGTAAACATTGAAATTGAGAGATTGAATAAAGAGCTATTAAGCTTTGAGAATCAGTTAGCGGAAAAAACAAAAAAGATGGTGGAATTAGAAGAGTTGGTTGAGTCTCTCAAAAATTATGATAGAGAAAGCATCAATCAGCTTAGCACATTGGTTGCTATGAATGAAAAATTAATTAAACATTTACCTGATATTACACGAAAGCAAGGTTTTATATTAGAAGTGAATGAAAATGAAATGATTGTGGATTATGCTAACTGGGAACAAAAAGCAGATGAACCCAATGGAGGTCATATTGTCGATCAAGAAGGAGATCATGAAAAAGTGAACCTTCACTCAAATGTGGAAGTATACATTTTAAATGGAGCCACAATCGGCTATAAACCCTTTGCTGAGTTTGATCCAACCGATCATGAAGGATTATATGATCTGTACTTTGTAAACAATAAAGTTGTTCTGATTGCCGAAAAATATATCCCTTAATACTAGGAGTTGCAGATGCAACTCTTTTATTTTTTTCAAGAAAATGACAATGCCGTAAAGAGGTAATGGTATAATTTGTAGAATATAACAATAATGTGCCCTAATGGGAGCGGTTTTAGGCAGGGAGGATTACATGAAGATTCTATTGAAGTGGTTTGTTTACATTGTGATATTTATATTATTTTTACTGGTAGGATACGTACTGATTTTTAGTTTGGACGTAATTTTGAGTGGTGTAGTTTGGTTATCATTTATCTTCCTATGCTTTTTAATTTTTTGCGCAGGGATTTTTGGGTTAGTGATGGGGCATTTAAACTTTATTAAACTTAGAAATCGATTTGAAGTGACTATATTAATGTTCTTTTCCATATTGCTTGGAATTGGTCTATCGGGAGTTTTATTCATTAATGCTGTTCTTGATTATGTAGTAAATGGTGAAAATTATTCACTGGAGGAAAAGACGAGGTATCTTGCTAGCGAGTTTCTACAAGTGCCATCACAGAAAAATGTTTCGAAAGAAGAACTGAATGACATTACCTACTATTTTTCAGCAGATAAAAAACATTTTGTTGAAAAATTCAATACCTTCCTTTTAACAGAAAAAGAAACGTTCGATCGTGTCTTGGGAAAAGAAAATTTAGATCACCTCATGATTGAAATACATAAAGATTCTAAATTGTTTGATGAGAATTTTTTGGCGCCTAAGGAAGTCGCAGGTTTTTATCAACCTCTAAATACATCACTACATCTAATTCCAAATGAAGGCACTTGGGAAAATTTATTTCTTCACGAATATACTCACTATCGTATGCATCAGTTTTCTCAAAAGCATAATTTACCATTGCAAAGACTGCCACTATGGTTTCAAGAAGGAGCAGCTGAATTCTTTGGAAATGAAAAAATAGAAGGGATTAATTTAGAAGCTATACAGATATTAGATTTCCATTTACTTGATTCAAGTAGTTCCTTTCAAGAGACAAGAGGTGGAGACTATAATCCATATGAACAAAGCTTTCTAGCTGTGAATTCTCTCGTTAGTAACCATGGAGTCGAAATTATACCTGAGTTAATGATGTCTAAAACGATAGATGAGTTTTATTTAAATTTAGAAAATGTCACAGGAAAGAGTTTGAGTGAATTCAAAGAATCCCTCGTTATTGATCTATTGGAAAAACGCGAAGCAGTAAACCAACAAATTAAATTAGCTTATGACGCGATTGAAGAAAAGAATTATGAAAAAGCAGAAAGTGTGTTAGCTAGAATTAAAGAAATAGGAAGCGAGAGGGGTATTGATTTAGCAGAGGATTTAACCATACAAATAAATGTCGAACAAGGTTTGTATGAGAATGTAATTAAGTTAATTGAAGTGAAAAATAAAAAAGAAAATGATGGATATAAGACCAACAACCTGCTTATTTTAACAGAAAGTTACCTTGTACTTGGACATACAGAAAAAGCTGTAGAAAGCATAAAAAAAGCTGAGGAGTCTATCGTGCAAAATAGTTTAACGCATCGATATATCGAAAAAATAGACTCGGCATTAGTTGCTTATACACAAATAAATTCTAACAATCCGGTCCCTGGGTATAAAAAGTTGATTGAAGAAGAGTTAATTACCAATGAATATATTGAAAAAGACTTACTCAAACAATTAAATGCTAAATACCCGAATGAATTTTAGCCTATTTAAGACGGAGGTTATTATATGGAAATGCTTATAATGTTTTTCATTGGTGCGTTTGTTTTATTTATCATTATTGAAAATGCAGTGAGATTGGGGATCAACAACTCAGTTATTGGTAAGCGATATACTGATGAGTCGAGAATGAAAGAACCTATAATTAATCCAGACACGAATCAAGATTGAAAAATTTTCTCGCACAAAATTTTCCAAGTATCGAAACCAACGACATATTCAATACGTATGTACAAGTAGGATTCGATCATAAATGGGGGAATTATGTTGAATAACAGAGGGGAACCACGCCATATCTTTATGGTGTTCGCAATATGTTTGGTTGTATTTTCACCACTTTTAATTCTTTTTGCACCATTGGTGGTAGGGGAAACGGTGTACTTTGATCGTTCGAATTGGGTCATTTACTTACCGAGAATTAATTTTATTTTAGTTGGCTTATCACTACTTGCGCTTCTTTTAGGATTGTTAGTACTTTGGCTGAAACACATTAAACCAATCACGATTGCGATCGCTCTTTTATTGACAGTCGCATCGGGTGTACTATTTTATGGTGCGTCCCTATCTTTTACATCTCTAACGGACGATACCATTACACATCGTTTGCCGTTCGATAAAGAAAAGCAAACGTATTCTTGGGCAGATGTTCAAAGCGTTCAATACTTTGATAATCAAGATAATTTTGAGCTTAAGCCCTACTACGTCATCTACTTTCAAGATAAAAATCAGTTGAAACTGGTGCAAGGTGGAATTTTAGATGTCCAAACTAAAATTAGGATTGATCAGAAACTACGAAGTCTTAAAACTCCGGTAGAAGTCATTCAGCAAAAGTAGTTCATCACAACATAGACAAACATACAAAGGGGCAGATTAAATGTCGAATTTAGAAATCCTGAATACAGGAAATTGGCTAGGTGTGCTTACACCAGTTCTCTTGATTGCTTGTTTTTATTTTACTCTTACATTTTTTGAGTCATTACGTAAAGGTGATGAGCGGGTAACCAAGCAATCTAAAATAGCAGCTACTATTTGTATTGCGTTAGCGTTATTAATACCAGCAGTTTATAACCTTTATATGTATATTTTGATGCATCGATAAAATAAATGTGAATTGAAAAAAGCGCACGCACATTAGAATCGAATCTAATGTGCGTGCGTTTCTTTTATAAACCTTCAGTATTGATGCGATTTTCAGTCGCAATTGTTTCGGTATTTTCATTTTTTTCAGATGAAATGTCATTCGAAGATAATTTTAACTTTGAATGTTCATTCTTTTTTTTACGATCTTCTTTTTCTTCTTCATGTTTTTCGTCTCTTTTAAATAAATTCATCGGTTTTCACCTCATAGATTTATTGTTGTCCGAATGTGTCTCTTGCAGCATTTTCTTGTTTTGCAGGCGAATCGTTGTTGTCTGACGGTAAAGACTCTGCCGTTTCAGGCAATTTTTTCTTTTGTGATTTCGGGAAAGCAGCTTTTGCTTCCTTTTTCTTCTCAGCACCTTGAACGCCTTCATTGTAATATTGAACACTTGTCATTGCGCCTTCTTCTACCATACGGTTATCATCTGGATCTGTAGGGTCTGAATAACCTGTTTTTGTCATTTGTGAATTTTTCACGTTTTGATTAGACATATATGCGTTTGCTTTGGTTTTTAAGTTATTGAGTGCCACCATCGCTTTGTCACGGTTTTCTGGTTTTTGTAAGTAAGCATAAGCACCCGCTGCTAGTGCTGCAAAAAGTAATGAACCACTATTTCCTTTTTTTCTCATAAAAAATCCCTCCAACAATCAAATTTAAGTCATATTCTAGGTATACCCTAATTTTGAATTCACACACCTAAAATTTGGAGACAAACAAATTACATTTTGATGGCAATTATTTCTAAAGTCTTTATTCTTAATAAAAATTCATCATATGAAAAGGTAATAACTTATAGAACAAAAAAAGCTAGGAAGTATAGAAACTTCCTAGCGAATTTATATCGTATCTTTAGTTATAAAATTATCATTTATCATAAAGTGCTGATTCTAATAGTGTTTCATCTGTCATGACATAATTATGAACTTGTTCAAGAACTGTATTTAAGTCCGGTGATAAATGGTCTGATGAATAGGCGCAAACAGAAAGTAAGTTTGCATTCATGACTACGTCATCAGCACTGGATTCAAATTCTTTTAATAAATCTGCATCCGGTTTTGAAGATGCCCATTCCACATGAGCCCATGTGCGAATCGAAGAATCAAGATTGTTAAATGAAGATAAGTCTTTTTGGAAATGGTGAAGAATGGTTTTTGTGTGAAAATCGCCTTTAGCTAGGTAATATTCAAAGTTATTTACTAAGCGAATAGACGGCTTATTTTCTTCACTAATAACTTTGTCAATCATCGCTTGTACTTTAGGCAGATTTCGCATACTTTCAATAATCAATACTTGTTGATTACTATCTAAGCCGGATTTTATAAAATGAGATAAATTATTTAAATAAGCCTCATGACATTCGAAGCGATAAAAAACATGACCTGTTTTCATGTCTGTTAAATCCATCGTATTAAGTACGTCCATATTTCACCTCTATGAAATTTTAGGACTCAGTCTTGATTCTATTGATGACTTAGAATAGTCTAAGTGGCCCCAAATGATTTGGATTTAATTTCTATATGTAACAGTAACATGTCATTTAAAGGTAGTACAGCATATCGATTTAACCATAATCTGACTATTCTTACGTTTAGACGCAATCCGCATTCATTTTCATTGGCGTTTTTTTGAAGCTCCGATTAATTCACGAATTAACTTGTAATCGCCTGAGTGCATAGCTTCAACAATTCTACTCCCGACAATTACCCCATCTGCAAGTTGACTCATTTCTCGAACTTGGGAAGGAGTTGAAATCCCGAATCCAGCCATTACAGGAACTAAACTACTTTTTTTCAATAAAGCTAAATGTTCCTGTAGATTATCTGCGAAGTCATTTTGAGCACCTGTAATACCGGTAACAGTTACTGCATATAAAAATCCTTCAGATGCTTTAGCAATACGTTGAATACGATCAATTGGACTCGTCAAAGTGACAAGTTGGATCATTGCAATATTATGTTTCGTTAGGTCAGCTTTCAGAATCTGGCACTCTTCTAATGGCAGATCGGGTACAATTACTCCGCTAATGCCAACGGTATGACAAGCTTCAGCAAACTCTTGGATTCCATATTGAAAGATTGGA
Source organism: Paenisporosarcina sp. (assembly GCF_057785155.1). Classification (NCBI taxonomy): domain Bacteria; kingdom Bacillati; phylum Bacillota; class Bacilli; order Caryophanales; family Caryophanaceae; genus Paenisporosarcina; species Paenisporosarcina sp. The sequence continues at coordinate 24,919 of NZ_JBYNRN010000013.1, read as the reverse complement.
TTTAAATACGTCATTAATACAATAGGAATCTGTATTTCATTACGCAAGCGACCCACTTCATGTAAAACGTCTTTTAAAGTAACGCCATGAGCAAGAGCGCGTTTTCCCGCTTCTTGGATCGTTGGTCCATCTGCGACTGGATCTGAAAAAGGGATACCTAACTCAACGGCAGTAGCTCCCGCTTCTTGTAATAAAATAAGTTGCTCACCTAAACGATCCAGTCCTCCGTCACCAGCCATAATATAAGGAGTAAAAGCGCGGTCACCTTTAGTTACAAAATCTTCAATCGCAGTTTGCAATAAATGCTTACTCATGGTTTCCACCCCCAAGTGCGTCGCGAACCGTTACGACGTCTTTGTCTCCTCTTCCTGATAAGCAAACGACGATGATTTGATTGGGTTCCATTTGAGTAGCGAGCTGACTAGCATAGTGAATGGCGTGTGCGGTTTCCAATGCTGGAATAATGCCTTCTGTGCGAGCCAGTAATTGCACTCCTTCTAAAGCTTCTTTGTCTGTTACTGACGTATAAGAAACGCGTCCGATTTCTTGTAAAAAACTATGTTCGGGTCCAATTCCAGGATAATCTAGACCTGCAGAAATGGAATGCGCTTCTCGAATTTGACCTGCCTCATCCTGCAAGAGATGCATCAGTGCGCCATGCAACACACCAACGGAACCTTTCGTTAATGTTGCCGCATGCTTTTCAGTATCGAGTCCTTTACCAGCCGCCTCAACGCCATATAACTTCACATCCGTATCCTCAATGAAAGGATAAAACATGCCCATTGCATTACTTCCGCCGCCAATACATGCGACGATCGCATCCGGTAATTGACCTTCTTTTTCCTTGATTTGTTTACGAGTCTCATCACCAATCACACGTTGGAAGTCGCGAACCATTTTAGGGAAGGGGTGAGGACCTAATACAGAACCAATAATGTAGTGGGTATCGCCAACATTTGTGACCCAGTATCGTAAGGCTTCATTCACAGCATCTTTCAATGTGCCGCTTCCTTGTTTCACGCTAATCACTTTGGCACCAAGTAACTCCATGCGAAACACGTTGAGCTGTTGACGACGAACATCTTCTTCACCCATAAAAACAACACACTCTAAATCGAGTAGAGCACAGACCGTTGCCGTTGCGACCCCATGTTGACCAGCCCCTGTTTCTGCGACGATTTTTTTCTTACCCATTCGAACGGCGAGCAATGCCTGACCGATCGTGTTATTTATTTTGTGAGCACCGGTGTGATTTAAATCTTCTCGTTTCAAGTAAATTTTAGCGCCACCCATTTTTTGAGTTAAACGCTCTGCATAGTAAAGTGGATTTTCACGGCCTATATAATCTTTTAAATAATAACGAAGATCTCTCTGGAAATTCTCATCAAGTATTGCTTCATCATAAGCCTGTTCTAATTCAATAACTGCTTGCATTAAAGTTTCTGGAATAAACCGCCCACCATATTTGCCGAAATGTCCTTTTTCATCTGGTTGATTGTATGTTGTCACCATGCTCATCTCTCCTCATCTCTTACTGCGCGAATAAAGGCGCGAATTTTGCTTTCATCTTTACGCTGATCTGTCTCAACTCCACTTGATACATCCACCATAAAAGGATGTACTGTGTGTATCGCAACTCGAACATTTTCTGCATTCAAACCTCCGGCTAAAATCAATTTATCCTTCGGTAGATCATCGCTATCTAGTACTCCCCAGTCAAAGGTTTTTCCTGAACCGCCTCGAAACTCGATGCTTGGGGTATCAAATAAATACAGGTCTACCTCATAGGTTAAAGCGTTTTGAACATCTTCTTTTGAAGATATGGAAAAAGCTTTAATGACAGGAACACTAATTGAATTTACATACTCAATCGATTCATCTCCGTGAAGTTGTACATAATCTAGTGGCATTTCTTTTGCGTATTTCTCAACGATTTCAGAGGTTTCATTCACAAACACACCAACCTTTAACACATCTTGTGGAACTACGGCAGTCATTTTCTGTGCTTGTGAGAGAGTTAATTGACGTCTACTTTTGGCAAATACAAACCCGATTGCATCAGCTCCAGCATCCACAGCTGCTCGAACATGTTCAACTTCCTGAAGACCGCAAATTTTAACCAAAGTCATTGCGCTTCACCAAGCTTTACTTGAAATGAATGCAGTGTATGTTCGACGTCAGTTGATTTCATTAATGTTTCTCCAACTAAGATTGCACTTGCTCCCGCTTTTGCAATCCTTTTTGCATCGCCCGGAGTTTCAATACCACTTTCACTAATAAGCACACGTTCTTCATGGAAAGGGAACTGAGCCGCAATCTTTTCGGTTTCACTTAAATCGACTTTAAAGGTTTTTAAATCTCTGTTATTAACCCCAATTAGTTTGGATGGGATAGCCAAGGCGCGCTCTAATTCTTCTAAATTATGAACCTCGACTAATACTTCTAATTCTAAAGAGGAAGCATAGTCATGAAGCTGCCTTAAAGTTTGTTGACTGAGTGCTGCAACGATGAGCAAAATAACGGAAGCACCCGCTTCATAAGCACGATCGATTTGGGAAGAATCAATGATGAAATCCTTACACAACACTGGAATGGATACGGTTTGAGTAACATCTTTCAAATCCTCAATTGACCCTTTGAAAAAGACTTCATCTGTTAGGACGGAAATAGCAGCTGCTCCAGATTGTTCATATAATCGGGCTTGTCTGATAGGGTTGACGTTGGCATTGATAATCCCCTTAGAAGGCGATGCCCGCTTTATTTCTGAAATGACTTGTAACTGTGTCGCTTTTTTTAAAGTGTTAAATAAAGAAGGTTTGCCTGAATGGATCCTTGAGCTCTTAAGAATTGGATTGGAAGCTAATAGTTCTTTCACTTCTTGTCGCTTTACTTCAAGAATTTGCTCTAAAATCGTCATAGACTAACCTCCGATAATTGTCGTTTTTTGCTGTAGGCGATTACTTGATGGAGTGAGTTTTGTGCTCGACCAGAATTCACACTTTCACGTGCTTTGTGAATTCCTTCTTGAATCGTGCTAGTGACACCTGCAGCAAATAATCCAATTCCTGCATTTAATAAAACCGTATCAAGGTAGGGGGACGGTTCACCTTGTAAAACGCCCGTTAAAATCCTTGCGTTTTCACGTGCATCGCCTCCTTGAATGGCTTCAAGTGGAGCGGGGGATAAGCCGACTTCTTCCGGAATTAAAGTGAAAGGAATTAATTCGCCTTGATCCATTAAAACAAGATGATTTTCACCTGCTAAAGAAGCTTCGTCCATCCCATTAGGACCTGTTAAGACGACACTCCGTTTTCGACCCAGTCGGTGCGATACTGCAGCTAAATCCATTAATCGGCTTTGATCATAAACGCCAATTAACTGTGAAGTCAGTTCAACTGGATTTGTTAAAGGACCTATTAGATTAAAAATACTGGGCTTACCAAGTGACCTCCTTACTTCTTGGATTTGTTTCATATTTGGATGCATGAAAGGTGCAAATAAAAAGGCAATGTTTGTGTGTTCGAGCAACTCTATAATTTCATCAGGTCGGAAATCGAGTGCGATTTCAAGTTCTTCTAACACGTCTGCGCTACCTGTTGTGCTCGAAATTCTCCGATTCCCATGCTTAGCCACCTTTAATCCTGCTCCGGCTAAAACGAAAGAGGCTGTGGTGCTAATATTGAACGTATTTGCACCATCTCCACCTGTACCGCAATTATCAAATACATCTCCAAGTGGGAGTGGCACTTGAATCGCTTTTTCTATTAACACGCTGACTAAGCCTGTGATTTCTTCAATCGTTTCACCTTTAAAAGATAAAGCTTGAATAAATTGGGCAATGTCATCTTTAGAAGTTTCTGCAGACATTAACTGTTCTGCTACTTCTCTCATCTCAAGTTCGTTAAGGGAAATACCTTGTTGAACCTTCTCTAGATACGATCTCATCTCAATCTCTCCTCTGCCTAGGCTATTTCATTTAAAAAAGCTTGTAGAATTTTCTGTCCATCCTTAGTGCCAATGGATTCTGGGTGAAACTGTACACCGTATAACGGGTAATCAACGTGTTGAATGGCCATGATCGCGTTGTCGTCCATAGATTGAGCAGTTTTCTTTATACATGTGGGCAAACAAGATTCGTCTAATAGCAACGAATGATAACGCATAACAGGGAGGGGCTGAGGTAAATAAGCGAACATTCCTCCATTTGAATGGCGAACAACCGAGATTTTCCCGTGCATGACTTGATTTGCTTGTTTTATTTTCCCGCCAAAAGCTACACCAAGTAACTGATGTCCTAAGCACACACCAAGTATCGGAACGGATTGGTGAAATTGATGAATGATGGCTAACGATTGGTTCTTTTCATTTGGTGAACCAGGACCAGGTGATAGAACAATGGCTTTTACATTCATTGACTCAATCTCCTCAATAGATATCTCATCATAGCGTGCCACATGCACCTCTTCGCCGAGCATGGATAGACTTTGGAACAAGTTATACGTAAAAGAATCATAGTGGTCAATTAGTAAAATCATGACAACACCTCGAGCAATGACTTTGCTTTATGCAAAGTTTCTTCATATTCAGCCACAGGATTGGAGTCGTAAACAATGCCTGCCCCAGCTTGAACATAAGCAATTTGATTTTTTACCACAAAAGTTCGAATAGCTAAAGCGATGTCTAAATTTCCGTTGAATCCAAGGTAACCAACGGCTCCGCCATATACACCTCGTTTAACAGTTTCGAATTCCTGAATCAGTTGCATCGCACGAATTTTCGGTGCTCCAGATACGGTGCCCGCTGGGAGACATGCGATTAAAGCGTCGAGAGGATGGAGATTTGGTTTGAGTGTGCCACACACTTCAGACACAAGATGCATCACATGCTGATATTTTTCAACGGTCATATATTTCGTGAGATGAATGGACCCAATTTCACTAATGCGGCCTAAATCATTTCTCCCTAAATCGACCAACATTCGATGTTCTGCTTGTTCTTTAGGGTCATTTTGTAACTCGGTTTGAAGTGCAGCGTCATCTTCTTTAGTAGCCCCACGTTTTCGTGTACCAGCGATTGGATTCGTTGTCACTCGATTGCCTTTAATGTTCAATAAACTCTCGGGCGAGGACCCGAGTATGACATGTTCATCAAAATCCACGTAAAACATATAAGGTGATGGGTTTTCCTTACGTAATTTCCGATACAATGTAAATGGATTTTCAGTAAAACGTGCTTCGAGTCTTTGGGATAAGACAATTTGAAAAATATCACCTGCGCGAATATGTTCTTTTGCTTTTCTCACTTGGTCGACATAATGTTCTTGCGTAACGTTTGGTGTAAAAGCAACAGCAGTTAAAGTGTCATCCGAAGCGTTTTCTTTTATTTCTAATTGCTCCTGAATGTTCGTAAGTTCAGTTGGGTCTGTCCCTCTGTGTATAATCGTTACATCTTGCTTTAAATGGTCATAAACAATAATGGTTTCATACACAAGCAAATGGATGTCTGGCATGTCACGATCGTCCAGCAATGGATTTCCTATGGACTCGTACTGCGCAATTACGTCATATCCAATATAGCCAACGGCACCTCCAGTAAAAGGGAAGTCATCATCGTCATCTTCTGTGAATGTCAGTAATGTTTTCAATACATCAAAAGGTTTTCCAATATGCTGCTTGATTTCTTTTGTTCGTAAATCGGTTTCCAATAGTTCTGTTTCAAACCCTCGATATTCTTTCAGTGGATTGGAACCGATAAACGAATACCTGCCAGATTCCTCGTGTTTTAACGAACTTTCCAATAAAAATTTCCGATTTCCCTTTAATCGATGAAAAATAGAGATTGGTGTTAATGTGTCGCCATTCATCCGGAGACGATTTGTTTCATTTACTACACTACTCATGCTCAACTCTCCTCTACTCAAGCACCGCAGAACGCAAAAAAGTCCCCTGCAAGTGAACAATAAAGTTCATCTGCAGAGGACGGAATGACCGCGGTGCCACCTCATTTAAAAGCCTATTTGGCTTTCACTTTAGGATCTGTAACGTAGATCAGACGTTTTCCCGTACTACATTCTGGGAAACTCTCCAAAGTCCATTCACGCAATTCGTTTCTATCAGCTTCCACCACCCGCTGACTCTCTAAAAGAACGACCTTACGCTACTTCTCTTTGTCGTTGATTTCTCGGCTCTTCTCTTCTGTACTCAGCTCATCTGTTCTAATTGGCGATGTCGCTCCCGACACCTTCTGCCTTAAATCCCGAACAAAAAAGTTGTTCTCATCTTATTATGTCTAGTAGGATCTGTCAATCATAAACACGTTTTTTGGAAACTCCTGGGCTTTCGCGCGTAGAAATCGATTGAGAGTGAAAGGTATGGCTTTGAAAGAGCAAGATCTCCAGTTGAAAGAGAAAGATCGTCACTTGAGCGTGTAAGGTCATGAGTATTTAAAACAATCTCTATTTCCGAAATCTTTTTGCAACAATTTAAAGAAATGTTTGATGAAACCTCAGAAACCGCTGGACGCATAAGGACAAACTACCCTCAAAAGCACTCAAAATACGTTCGAATTACGTCACTATCACAACTATGTAATCATTTCGGTAATCGAAAAATAAACCGTATGAAATATGGAAATATTCTAAAAATATTGTTAGAGTTTAATAATCATTTGCAGGGAATCATAGGATAATTAAACAATATCTCCAAAAAGCGAGGGGGAACACTACGATTTATGAAGTATTTCATTTCAATAGACATGGAAGGAATCACAGGATTACCAGATTACACTTTTGTTGATTCATCTAAACACAATTATGAGAGAGCCCGCCGAATCATGACGGAAGAAGCGAATGCAATTATCGAAGGACTCCTTTTAAAAGGCGCAAAAGAAATCCTTGTGAATGATAGTCATTCAAAGATGAATAATTTATTAGTAGAAGATTTACATAGTGAGGCGACACTGATTACAGGAGCGGTCAAGCCTTATTCCATGGTTCAATCGCTAGATCATACATACGAAGGTGCAATTTTTGCAGGTTATCACTCTCGCGCTGGTCAACCCGGGGTAATGAGCCATTCTATGACGTTTGGTGTTCGAAATATGTACATAAATGATGTGGTAATTGGAGAACTGGGTTTCAATGCCTATGTTGCGGGGCATTTTGGAGTACCCGTTATATTAGTTGCTGGGGACGATGGAGCTTGCCGCGAAGCGGAAGCACTTATTCCAAATATCACGACAGTCGCCGTAAAAGAGTCAATTACGCGACAAGCTGTTAAGACGCTTCATCCAAAAAAATCTCAAGCTTTATTAAAAGAACATGTTAAAAAGGCAGTAGATAATCGGCATTTGGTGAAACCATTAACTCCGCCGGAAAATCCGACATTAAGAATTGAGTTTAATAATTATGGCCAAGCAGAGTGGGCAGCATTAATGCCTGGAACAGAAATTGAAAATGGAACGACGATTGTGAAGTTTGAAGCAAAAGACATTTTGGAAGCGTATCGTGCGATGTTAGTGCAAGTGGAGCTAGCTATGCAAACGACGTTCTGTTAGGGGGAATCGCTAGTGCTCGCATATACAATTAAGCGATTTTTCATGATGATCGTGACAATCTTAATTATTTCGACTTTGACATTTATTTTAATGCATTCAATTCCAGGATCACCTTTTAATGAAGAACGGACAACTAACGAAACGATTCAAGCGAATTTAGAGAAATTCTATAAGTTAGATGAGCCTTTGCCAGTCCAGTACTTATATTACTTAAAATCAATTGTTACGTTTGATTTTGGACCATCTATTAAAAAGCCAAATGAAACGGTCAATGAATTACTAGCGAGAGGTTTCCCGATATCGTTTGAACTTGGAATGACGACAATTTTAGTTGCGGTGATTTCCGGTATATTACTTGGAACCTTTGCAGCACTCAGACATAACGGTTTCATCGATTATTTCGCCATGACGTTTGCGGTTGTAGGGATTTCAGTTCCAAACTTTGTACTTGCTACGTTGCTGATCCAAAAGCTAGCGGTCGATTATAATATATTCCCTCCCGCGACCTGGTCGAGCCCCATGCATATGGTGCTGCCGGTACTCGCGTTGGCAACGGGACCAATGGCGATTATTGCCCGTTTGACTCGCTCGTCTATGTTAGAAGTGCTAACGCAAGACTACATTCGAATGGCGAAAGCAAAAGGGCTATCACCATTTCGAATTGTGGCACGACATGCGCTACGAAATGCACTAATGCCTGTTGTGACGATTATGGGAACGATGCTCGCAGGGATATTAACTGGGACATTCGTTATTGAGAAAATCTTTGCCATTCCTGGGATGGGGAAATATTTTGTTGAAAGCATAAATAACCGAGACTATCCAGTTATCATGGGCACGACTGTTTTTTACAGTACGTTCCTCGTATTCATGTTATTTGTCGTTGATATCGTTTACGGATTACTAGATCCTCGAATTAAGTTACATAAGAAAGCGGGGGATGCGTGATGACAAACAACCACGAATCAACAACCGTATCACCCAACCAAATACCAGACGAGTGGTTTCGTAAAAAAGACAAAGATTTAATCGAAGCAGAAGCTGTCGTACGACCATCGCTCTCTTATTGGAAAGATGCTTGGCGACGACTAAAACAAAATAAATTGGCTATGACAGGGTTAATATTCCTTGTGATATTAGCCTTACTTGCCATATTTGGTCCGGTTTTTTCACCTCATGCGGTAGATGGTATGGACTTGCCTAATCAAAATCAGCCACCAAGTGCTGAGCATTTATTTGGAACGGATGAAATGGGACGAGATGTCTTTACTCGAACTTGGTATGGTGCTCGCATTTCATTGTTTGTCGCACTAGCTGCAGCACTAATTGATTTCTTTATTGGCATTATTTATGGCGGCATTAGTGGCTATAAAGGTGGACGAGCTGATGGGATTATGATGAGAGTCATCGAAGTATTGTATGGCTTGCCACATTTATTGGTTGTGATCTTATTGATGGTTGTAATGGGGCCAAGTTTAACAACCATTATTATTGCGTTGACGATTACCGGATGGGTAGGAATGGCGCGGATTGTGCGGGGACAAGTTTTGCAAATTAAGAATTACGAATTTGTAACTGCGTCGAAATCGTTCGGAGCTAAGACACCACGTATAATTCGAAAGAATTTATTGCCAAATACAATGGGTCCAATTATTGTCCAAATGACTTTGACTGTACCAAGTGCTATTTTCGCTGAGGCATTCTTGAGTTTCTTAGGCTTAGGTATTCAAGCTCCGTTTGCGAGTTGGGGAGTTATGGCGAATGATGCACTTCCTGTTATTTTATCGGGTCATTGGTGGCGTCTATTCTTCCCAGCATTCTTCATTTCATTTACGATGTTCGCATTTAATGTCTTAGGTGACGGTTTGCAAGATGCGCTCGATCCGAAGTTGAGGGGGTGACACAAATGAATGAACATCAATTAGATTTAGCCAAAGAAATGGAAAGAGAAAAGAGGGATGAGCTCAGTAGGATGAAGAAACAGAGTCAATCTGTTCCTAGTTATAAAACAAAGAAACAGAAAATGATTTCAGATGAAGTCATTTTAGAAGTTGATAATTTACATGTTCAATTCAGTACTTTTGGTGGAAGTGTTCACGCAGTTCGAGGAGTGTCATTCAATCTTCGGAAAGGCGAAACACTCGCGATAGTTGGTGAATCAGGTTGTGGGAAATCGGTTACGTCGAATGCCATTATGGGACTCATTCCTCAGCCACCAGGTCGAATTTCTGAAGGTCGTGTCATGTTCAAAAATCAAGAACTGACCAAGATGACTAAGAAACAGATGCGAAAAGTGCAAGGGGTCGACATTTCTATGATCTTCCAAGATCCAATGACGGCGCTAAACCCAACGTTAACAATTGGAGAACAGTTAACGGAAGGTGTCCGAACACATACCAATGCGAGCAAATCAGAAGCAAAAGAAAAAGCGCTGGATATGCTTCGCTTAGTCGGGATTCCAAATCCACAAGAACGTCTGAAGCAATATCCCCATCAATTTTCAGGAGGAATGAGACAGCGTATTGTGATTGCGATGGCACTCATTTGTGAACCGGAATTATTGATTGCGGATGAACCAACTACTGCTCTGGATGTAACGATTCAAGCACAAATTCTAGAATTGTTCGAAGAGATTCAACAAAAGACAGGTGTTTCAATTGTGTTGATTACGCATGATTTAGGTGTGGTCGCCAAAATCGCTGATCGAATTGCGGTTATGTACGCAGGGAAAATCATTGAGCTTGGTACGAAGCGAGAAATTTTCTACACACCTCAACATCCGTATACACAAGGATTACTTAAATCGGTTCCTCGTCTTGATTTACTTGAGGAAGAACTTCAACCGATTGAAGGCACACCACCAGATTTATTCTCACCACCAACGGGCTGTCCATTTACAGCGAGATGTCCGTTTGCAATGGAAGTGTGTGAGCATATTCATCCAACTACAACGGTGAAGTCTTCGTCACACCAAGTAGATTGTTGGTTACAAGATGAACGAGCGCAAGCTTTTCGTAATGAATTAAAAGTATAAGTTTGTGGATGTTAGTACATGAAAACCGTGCACCATTTTAGCGAGCAACAACTCAAAAACAGGTTGAACGCACTTATGTGCAAAATGATATAGTTCAAACAATTAACCAAGGGGGAACACACATGAAGAAGTGGTTACTATTAGTATTGACAGCGTTGCTGGTTACAGTATTGGCAGCTTGTACGGCCAATAATGATGCAGGTGAAAAACCAGCGGGTGATAGCGACAAAGGGGACGAAAAAACAGAAGAGAAAGTTCTTTACTTAAATAATGGAAATGAACCAACTACGTTTGATCCATCAGTTGGATTTGATGCGGTTTCATGGAATGCATTGAATAACTTGATGGAAGGTCTAACTCGTTTAGGCGAAGATCATTTACCAAAAGAAGCAACAGCTGAAACAATTGATGTTTCAGAAGATGGATTGACGTATACATTCAACATTCGTGAAGATGCAAAATGGTCAAATGGCGATTCTGTAACAGCAAATGATTTCTTATATGGATGGACGCGTATGTTAGATCCAAATACAGCATCACCAGCTGCATTTTTAGGCTATTTCATCGAAGGAGCGGAAGCGTTCAATACGGGTGAAGGTACGATTGAAGATGTAGGAATGAAAGTTGTAGATGAAAAAACATTTGAAGTAAAACTAACAGCTCCTACTGATGCATTTTTAAACATTATTACAAACCCAAGCTTTTTCCCAGTTAATGAAAAAGTGGCAACTGAAAATCCAGAATGGTTCACGGAAGCGGATTCATTTGTGGGTAACGGACCATTCCAATTAGCAAAATGGGAACACGATGTGAAAATGGTATTCGAAAAGAATGCTGAGTACTGGGATGCAGAAACAGTTAAGTTAGACAAAGTCGAGTGGGCAATGGTAAATGACTCGAATACAGAATACCAAATGTACGAAGCTAACGAATTAGATGTATCAGATGTTCCAGCAGAACTATCGGAGCAACTAATGGATAGCGATGAAGTGTCTGTTCAAGATCAAGCAGGAACGTACTTCTATCGTTTCAATACAACGATGGAGCCATTTACAAACGCTAAGATTAGAAAAGCATTTGGACTTGCTGTGAATCAAGAGCAAATCGTAGAATTCGTAACGAAAAATGGTGAAAAACCAGCACACGGTTTCGTATCTTACGGATTCCAAGGTCCAGACGGAAAAGACTTCCGTGATGCTGTTGGAAATTTAGTTGAGTTTAACGCAGAAGAAGCGAAGAAATTGTTAGAAGAAGGTATGGCTGAAGAAGGCTACGAAACTTTACCAACTGTGACTCTAACATATGCTACTTCAGATACACATCAAAACATTGCAGTAGCTTTACAAGCACAATTTAAAGAAGCTTTAGGTGTAGATGTGGAGCTTGCGAATGTGGAATCAAGTGTGTTTGCTTCTGAACAAAAAGAATTGAAGTATCAATTATCACGTTCATCTTTCTTACATGATTATGCGGATCCAGTGAACGCAATTGAAAGCTTTATCACAGGTTCATCCATGAACCGTACAGGTTGGTCAAATGCTGAATTTGATAAGTTGATTGCTGATGCAAAAGCTGAGACAGATCCAGCTGTACGTTGGAAGCATTTGATGGATGCTGAGGAATTATTAATGGAAGAAGCTCCTATTTTCCCAATTCACTTCTATAACCAAGTGGCTTTACAAAAGCCAGGTTTGAGCGGGATTGTTCGTCATCCAGTCGGTTACTTAGAGTTGAAATGGGCAGATAAATCTGCTAAATAGTACAAGAGGTTGCGGCGTTGCAATAGCGCGCCGCACACTTCTGTTAATAAAAGAAGTTATACTTAGGAGGTATATCTTGTTTTATTAATAGAAGACAGGACTCCAAAGCAGTTGACGTGCTTTCCTTACTGGTCGCTTCACTTAAATATCGAATGTAATTGAAACCGACTAACCTGAAAGAAAATCATCAGTAATGTTTAACAAAACCAAACAAAAAAGAGGGGTAATTCATATGCGTATTAGACCACCGAGATTACATAAAGGGAATACAATCGGAATCATTTCTCCATCAAGTCCACCTAATTTAGAGAGCTTACAACGTTCACTATCGTTCTTAAAAGACCTTGGCTTAAACGTCAAAATGGGAAAACATGTTGAAAGCAAACATGGCTATCTTGCGGGGACTGATGAAGACCGATTATCAGATTTGCATGAAATGCTTGCAGACCCTAAAATCAAAGGCATCATTTGTGCTGGAGGAGGATATGGAGCGGGACGGTATGCAGATCGAATTGATGTGCAATTAATGGCTGAGCAACCAAAAATATTGTGGGGGTACAGCGATATCACTTACTTACACACCACAATTGGTCAATATGCGAATGTCGTTACTTTCCATGGTCCAATGCTCGCTTCAGATGTTGGGTTGGACACATTCCAAGACTTGTCTGCTAAAATGTTCAATCAATTGTTTGAACCGATCGAACTTCATTATTCCGAAGCGATTTCACCACTTACTTCATTGGGTGGCGGTGTTGCTCAAGGAGAATTGGTAGGTGGGAATCTCTCGTTACTCGTTAGTGCACTCGGAACTAAGTTTGAAATTGATACACGAGGGAAGCTGTTATTAATAGAAGATGTGGATGAAGAGCCATATCAAATTGATAGCATGTTAAACCAATTGCGTTTAGCTGGAAAATTAAATGAGGCAGCTGGAATCGTCGTTGGCGATTTTGCTCGTGCTGAACCAAAAAAACGTAAAGAAACCCTTTCACTAGAAGAGGTATTACAACATTACTTGAGAGATTTAAGTAAACCGGTTGTTACAGGATTCAAAATCGGACACTGTGAACCGCATTTTGCTATTCCTCTAGGTGTAGAAGCACGATTAGATGGAGATTCGAAAACACTTACAATCTTACCAGGCGTCGAATAAATGGAGGTGTCCGAACGTGAACATCCTTTCAATTGAAACAGTTCAAGTCGCTGTTCCGCTAACAAAACCTTTTAAAACGGCACTTCGTACTGTGACTGTCGCTGAATCAGTTTTTGTGAAAATAACGACAGATAATGGCATGGTTGGTTGGGGAGAAGCCCCGCCAACTCATGTTATTACTGGTGATTCACTTGGCAGTATCCAGTTTGCTATCGAACAAGTAATTGGACCTCAGCTAATCGGCTTAGATTTACGACATTCGGAGCGGGTTTTTCAAAAATTGCACCACTGTATGGTAGGCAATTCGAGTGCAAAAGCGGCTCTAGATATGGCTATTTACGATTTGCTTGGACAGCAGGCAGGAATGCCTCTCGTAACCTTCCTTGGCGGGTATCGAGATACACTTGAAACAGACTTCACCGTTAGCGTGAATGATGCAGAAGAAATGGCGGAAGACGCTCTGCGCTATGTGAAAAGTGGTTTTAATGTACTGAAGGTTAAAGTTGGAATTGACGATATTGAAAAGGATATTGATCGGATTCGAGCGATTCGAGCAGAAATTGGTTTTGAAACAAAATTGCGTCTGGATGCCAACCAAGGTTGGGAAGCAAAAGAAGCTGTTCGTGCAATTGGACAGATGGAAGATGCGGGTCTACAAATCGAGTTGATTGAACAACCGGTTAAAGCTCATGATATCGAGGGATTAAAGCATGTAACCACCCATACATATACGCCAATTATGGCTGATGAAAGTGTTTTCTCGCCAAAAGATGCCTTACAAGTCCTTCAATTACGTGCAGCTGATTTAATCAACATTAAACTGATGAAAGCTGGGGGCATATATAAAGCATTGAAGATCAACGCTCTTGCCGAAAGTTATGGCATAGAATGTATGACGGGAAGCATGATTGAAACGAAACTTGGTATCACTGCTGCAGCTCACTTTGCCGCAAGCCAGCCAAACATTACTCGCTACGATTTTGATGCACCTCTTATGTTAGCGGAGGACATAGTCGAAGGTGGCGTAATTTATGAAGGACGTATTATCCGATTTTCAATTACGAGTGGTTTAGGTATAGATAAAGTACGTATGGATGAACGATTCATGCGTAAATAGTAGGGGGATTTCACATGTTAGTTCAAACATCAACAACTTGGGTTTGTTCGGTCGCGGTTGCAACCGTATGGACAACACCAGAATCAGTAAGAGAAATCGATCAACCAGGAATAGACATTCCAGTTCGCATGAACAAATGGATTGAAGCTATGACCAATAAAGAATTACTAGACTTGTGCGACGAAAATCGTGTCCAAACTCAATTATTATTTGGTGAACCTGTGATTGTAGAAGAAATAGTCGGTGACTGGGCAAAAGTAATTTGCACATGGCAGACATCTAAAAAACATGAGAGTGGGTATCCAGGGTGGGTACCGGTTTCGCAATTAAAGGAGCTTCCGAGAATCTCGGATTTTGGTTACGCCAAGGTGCGTATTCCAAAAGTTCAATTATGGACATTAGATCGAAAACCAAAACTGGTTGTTCCATTTAATACGATTTTACCTGTAATCGACAGCAATTCTTCCTTTACGATGGTTCATACACCACTTGGTGATTTACTAGTATGGAGCGAGCATGTTGAAATTTCCCCAGGAATTGAATCCTTTATCGAACGTTCTGGAGCAGAAATCGTTGCCTGTGCAAGTACGTTTTTAGAGTTACCTTATTTTTGGGGAGGCATGTCACCGTACGGATTTGATTGTTCGGGACTGACATACAATATGTTCAAAGCACATGGTTACTTTATTCCGCGAGATGCTGGTGATCAAGCTACAAACGGTATCGAAGTGGATATGAACGATAAATCGAACTGGGAACTAGGCGATTTACTGTTTTTTGCAACAGTAGGTAAGGATTCAGTTCGACATGTTGGGATATATTATGGAAATGGTCAAATGATTCATTCTCCTTCAACAGGTCTATCCGTAGAAATCATCGAATTAGAAGGCACAAAATACGTGGATGAATTAGTTGGAGTGAGACGATATGCTCGAATAGAGGAGGATGCGTAATGGCTGATAAGGTTTTATTGGAAGTAAAAGACCTAAAAAGACATTTCGATCTAGGTAAAAACCAAATCCTCAAAGCGGTAGATGGGATCAGTTTTGAAATTTACCAAGGAGAAACGTTTGGACTTGTCGGAGAATCTGGGTGCGGGAAATCGACAGCAGGACGTACCATCATGGGATTATACAATCGTACTGACGGAGAAGTGTCGTATGGTGGTAGAAATGTGCATGAAATGGGCGAAAAAGAGCGATATGAATTTCTGCGCAATATGCAAATGATTTTCCAAGATCCCTATGCGTCACTAAATCCACGCTCGACCGTGTTTGAAATCATTGCAGAACCGATGGAAGTACATGGTTTACACAAGAAAAAAGAAGCTATGCAAAGACGAGTATATCAATTGCTTGAAGACGTTGGACTAAACCGTGACCATGCCAACCGCTATCCACATGAGTTCTCAGGAGGTCAACGTCAACGAATTGGGATTGCACGAGCGCTAGCGTTAGATCCGGATTTCATTATTGCCGATGAACCTATTTCAGCATTAGATGTTTCCGTTCAGGCGCAGGTAGTCAAACTTTTACAAAAACTTCAAAAAGACAAAGGGTTAACTTATCTTTTCATCGCGCATGATTTGTCGATGGTTAAATATATCTCCGATCGAATTGGCGTCATGTACTTAGGGCATATGGTGGAGTTAACAACAAGTGACCAACTCTATGCAAACCCATTGCATCCGTATACGCAAGCATTGTTATCAGCAATCCCTATACCAGATCCAGATATTGAGGAATCTCGCGAACGGATGTTGCTTGAAGGAGAATTGCCGAGTCCAATCAATCCTCCATCTGGGTGCGTGTTCAGAACACGTTGCCCTCATGCAATGGAAGTCTGTGCTCAAGTCAAACCAGCTTGGCAAGAGCATGAGCCAGGTCACTTTGTCGCATGTCATTTGTATGAATAAAACGGAGAGTGGGCACTGAAACTTTTCTTTCCATAAATCGTTTTGTATGATGAATCTAAACCTTTTAAAAGGAGAGAGATTATGACAAATACGATACCTATGAGCGACTCGAGAACGATACAAACTCACTTAGTTTTACCACCAGATACGAATCATCACGAAACCATCTTTGGTGGTAAGGTCTTATCCTACATAGATGAAATCGCAGCAATCACAGCGATGAAACATTGCAAAAGTGGAGTCGTCACAGCTTCGATCGACTCCGTAGACTTCCTTTCTTCTGCAAGAGTAGGCGATGTGTTAGAGCTAGAAGCAGTCGTCAGCTCAACAGGACGGACATCAATGGAAATTTACGTTCGGGTTCAATCGATGAACTTAATAACAGGCGAAACGAAGTTAACAACTGAGTCATTCCTAACGTTTGTCGCAATAGACCAAGCAGGAAAACCAATTCCAGTGCCAGGCATTTCGCCTAAAACGGAATCGGAAACACGATTATTTGAATCGGGACCAGCCAGACGAGAACATCGTAAGCAACGTATTAAAATGAAATACTAATTTTTGGCGAGCAGCTAGTTGTTGCTCGCTTTTTGAATGGAATTAGTGGGGCTTTGATGCAAAGTGGGATTGTAGCTAGATTAAAAATCCCTGGATATTTAACGAAAAAGGCTGCATTCGCAGCCCTAATTAGTTCTTTTACGCTGCGCTTCTGAAGGAATCGCTGGAAGTGGAGAGTTGTTGACCATGAAGCCCAGGAGTTCCGACAAGAAAAGTATTCAACTTACTTAATTACGACTTAAATTCTCTCTTTTATTACCAAATTTGAAACTTTTCTATATAAAAATCGTAATATTAAAAAAGGGGAGAAACTATCATGTTGTTATCTTTCGACAAGTACCAAAATGTACTGATTATAGGAGTATTGCTGTTTTACATATTAAATACGGTCTTCATCCAATCGAATCTGTTTTCAATTATTCTTTTTGTGTTGTTTGTCTTGTTTCAGTTTTTGAGACTTCGAAAAAATATTCAAAAATTATCTTTCATACAAATTGGAATAATTATTACGATTTTCATTGCGACAATCGCTCTTCTCGTCTTCGTGTTTATGTGGCTTAACCATTTAGATAGCACCGGAGTCATTACATTTTCCGACACTTCCATGTTTATTATCCAAATTTCATTGATCGTGCTATTTTTACTGCCTTTAACGACAGGAATTCACAAATTATATCTCCGATTTACTCAAAGTAAAGCTTAAAAAAGGATGTCATCAAAAGATGGCATCCTTTTCCTTTATCGTTATTTTCGATACTCAGAGGCTAACATGCCATATAAATGCATATCATGTCGTCTGCCGTCGCGTTGCATCCACTCTCTGAACGTTCCTTCGTGAGTAAATCCAAGTGATTCATATAATTTTATGGCACCTGCATTGTAACTGAAAACACTTAATTGTACGCGATGTAAATTCACTTCATTAAAAGCATAATTTAATAATAATTGCATCGTTTCTTTTCCGTAACCTTTGCTATGGTAGTCAGGACCAAGGGCAATGGAAACCCATCCGATACGGTGTGGCCAAATGATATCTTCGATCGCACATACTCCTAAAAGATCTTCGCTACCTACGGGACGAATGGCAAAGCGGAATGTTTTATCAGAATGTTCTTCTATTAGTTTTTCTGCATTTTTTTCTGACTCTTCTCTGATAGGGAAAGCATTATAATATCGACCAAAAGCTTCAACGCCGTTCCATACTCGATAGGTCGATAAATCCCCTTTTTTAATTGATGTTAAGCGAATTTTTTTGCCTGTAAACATTAGGTATTCCCCTGTCATAAGTTTTTCTTATAAAGTTTTATTCAATCCATGTCATTTTCTTATTACGCCTCTCGAAGTACAATTCAAGTATAGAAGAGAAGGCGGTGAAGTTAATGGATTTAATTCTACTATATGTCATTGGAGTCGTGGCCACAACGATTGGTACACTTGCAGGCGGTGGAGGTTTTATTAATTTGCCAACAATGCTTTTGCTAGGCATGCCAATACACTCTGCAATTGGTGCTAATAAAGTCTCGAATACAGTGAGTTCCTTCAGTAGTTTTTTCACCTTATATAAAAGAAAACAAATTTCATTTAAAGAGTCCTACTGGATAATTCCGTTCAGTTTAATTGGCGGACTTACAGGTGGCTGGATTGCCTCGCTTTTATCATCCAAATATTTATTCATCGTCGCTATCGTCTTATTAGTACTGGGCTTTCTAACATCTTTCATTGGGAAAGATAATTTTACGGGGAATAAAGAATTAACTCTGAATAAGGTTAGTGGACCCGGACTATACGGAATTGGGATTTATGATGGCTTGTTTGGCCCTGGTCAAGGAACTTTAATGTTGTACTTATTTAGTTATTTAAATGTCGCCTATATTAAATCTGTTGGTCTCGTTAGACTTGCAACGTTCTCCAGTTGTTTTGGTGCAGCAATTAGTTACATTGCTTCAGGTGTCATCATTTGGCCCCTAACACTTGCTCTGATGGCTGGATCAATCACTGGTGCTCAAGTCGGTGTTCGAATTGCTGAAAAGTTAAATCCTCGTTTTGTGAAACCTATTCTTCGAATCATTACAGCTATTTTAATCGTTCAATTAATACTGGAAAATCTCATTTTTTAAGGAGGGGCTGATATTGAGGTCTCTCTTTTTTTAATGGAAAAATAAATTCGTTCATTAACAAAGTGGTAGAATGCATATTTCCCGGGAAATTCTGCGTTTTCAAGATGTTATGTTGGAATAAAAAGCTAAATTTGAAACTTTACTCGGTTTGTTTCGTAAATAAAGACATTGGCGATGCGGAATTGAACTTTATTGGATATATTTCGTCTTATAAAAATACTACTTTAGATAGGGAAGGTGAAAAGTGTGGAGCAACAACCAATCGTAGAATTGAGACATCTTTCGAAGACTATTGGGAAAAAGAAAATTATTGATAATTTAAATCTGTCTTTATTTCCCGGACAAATCACAGGGTTTTTAGGACCAAATGGTGCTGGGAAGACGACAACCATCCGAATGATGTCAGGACTAATGAAACCGACAAGTGGAGAAGTCGTTGTTGAAGGGCAATCATTAAACGATCACTTTGAAGAGACGATGAGTAAAGTGGGCGTAATTGTAGAAAATCCAGAGATGTATAAATACATGTCTGGATGGAAAAACCTGTTGCATTTTGCGCGAATGGATAAAACAGTTACGAAAGAACGCATCACTCAAGTAGTTGAACAGGTAGGAATGCAAAATCGTATCCATGAGAAGGTATCTTCTTACTCACTAGGGATGCGTCAAAGATTAGGACTAGCTCAAGCGTTGCTTCACCGTCCGAAGTTTCTTATTTTAGATGAACCGACCAATGGTTTAGATCCAGCAGGGATACGCGAGTTTCGTACATATTTAAGAAAAATTGCTGTCGAAGATGGTGTGTCTGTGTTTGTTTCAAGTCATTTATTATCTGAAATTGAACTCATGTGTGACCGTATCGCCATCATTCAAAATGGTCAGCTGATTGATCTTAGAGAAATGAACCAAGTAGAGGAAGCTCATTATTATATTGAAGCGCAACCTGCAGAACAAACGCGCGAACTACTTATTGCACAAGGACTTGTGCCTGAAGTTAGTGGATCCGGGTTTATTGCTAAAGTGGAACAAACGCAAATTCCTTCAATCATTCAAGCACTAGTGGCTGCGAATATGGAAGTGTTTGCAGTTCAACCATTCCGCAAAACATTAGAAGATCAATTCTTAGAAATGACAGGAGGTGGCCAAATTGCTGAATCTCATAAGAAATGAATGGATGAAATTATGGCATAAAAAAGCCACTTGGATCATGGCAGGATTGTTAGTCCTCATCTTGATAGGTGTATCCGGTATTGGGAAATGGGCTCAATCAAATATGATGCAACCAGCAAATCAACCAACGTGGGAACAGAATTTGACTGAAAATCAAACAATCACGAAAGCTCAACTTGCTGAACCAAACATTGATAAAGAATATAAAAAGCAACTTGAAGAAGATTTGGCGATTATTGACTATCGATTGGCGCAAAATGAACCACCAATCGACCCAGGTAGTCGCGAACAACATATTCTAGATTCTAATACAATGTTGTCATTAGTATTGATGTTTGCGGTAATCGCTGCTGCAAGTATTGTAGCTGCCGAATTCTCTCAAGGCACAATCAAAATGTTATTGAGCAGACCTGTTAAGCGTTGGAAGATCCTAACGTCTAAATATGTAACAACCATACTGTATGCGTTCGTTTTAACAGTAATTGCGATAATTTCAGCAGTCATCGCGGGATTCATTTTCTACGATTCAGGAAGTGGCGTATTGCTGGATGTGCAGGATGGAAAAGTTGTTGAGATATCTTATTGGGGTCGAGTGATCGCCTTATATGCACTACAATTTGTTGGTGTCATTGTCTTTACTACCTTTGCTTTTGCGATTGGTAGTGTATTCAGAACAAGTTCATTAGCCATCGGATTATCGATTTTCCTTTTATTCATGGGACCTAATATTGTCTACTTCTTAAGAGAATATGAATTTACAAAGTATATTTTATTTACGCATATTGATTTAACGGGATATATTAACGGCAATATGTTCGTTCAAGGTATCACATGGCCGTTTTCAGTAGCAGTGTTGTTGATGTATATGGTGCTGTTTTTATTCATCAGTTACTGGTCATTTACAAAACGAGATATAACAGCTTAATGAAAAAGACATCGTTGCCCAGTAAAAGGGACGATGTCTTTTCTAGTTTTGTTATCCTATAACATTTATGACTACCTTACCTTTAGCGTGTCCTTCTTCTAAATATCGAATCGCTTCGGGTACATCATTTAAAGTGTAACATTTGTCTATAACTGAGGTTATTTTGCCAGAACTCAGTAACTCTTGTATTATGTGCAGGTCGGCTTTTTTGCGCACCGCAAAGAGCATTACCATTTTCTGACTTACGAAACGAGATAAGACTAGAGCTCGGAGCGAACGACTTAAAGGGCCGAGAAAACGCCCCTTATCAGGACCACCAACTAAGACGAGAATTCCATTTGAGTCCAATACTCGTCGACAATCTGTCAGCGAATGATTTCCTATAGCATCAAAAATGAGGTCATATTGTTGTTCACTTCGAGTGAAATCTTCTAGCGTGTAATCGATGACATGGTCTGCTCCAATTGAACGGACCATTTCTACATTTCGAGTACTACAAACACCAGTAACAATCGCACCGAACGATTTGGCAATCTGAACCGCAAACGTACCTACACCCCCAGCCGCACCATTAATCAAAACCTTTTGACCGGGCTGAATCTGACCTTGATCGCGTAGTCCCTGCAATGCTGTAAAAGTAGCAATAGGTACAGCAGCTGCTTGCTTAAAGGTCACATTGTTTGGTTTAATCACGAATGCCTTTTCATTAGCACAAACATACTCAGCAAACGCACCATCGCAGCCTCCGAATACCTCGTCTCCTGGTTTGAATTCCGTAACGTCTTTACCCACAGATTCAACCGTACCAGCCACATCTACACCTAAACGATTGTTCTTTGGTTTTCGTAACCCCGCTTGTATGCGTAGAACGTAAGGGGTGCCTCTCATAAAGTGCCAGTCCAAGGGGTTAACGGAAGCAGTGTGAACTTTTAAAAGGACTTCATCGTCTTTCGGAATAGGTTTTTCTAGTTCTTTAAGTTGGAGGATATTAGACGATCCGTAATTTGTATAGACAATCGCTTTCATAGGTAGGTCTCCTTAACATTCATTATAATCACTACATGACATGATTTCTTATCATTTAATTCGACAAGAATTATCATAAGCCTTTAAATTTGAATTTAAATGAAATTGAACACTGTGTATGCTATGTAAACATTATTAATTTATATGCCTTTACTTAATGAAAAAGACATCGCATCCCGATAGTGGGAGCGATGTCATTCTACTTATTAAATATCATGGATGGAAGAAATAAGGCGATCAGATGAACTTGCAACCTGTGTCGTTGCATTGGTCAATTCGTCTAAAACGGTAGCCATTGTAACGATTTGTTCAGTTGTACGCTCGCTTTGGTCTTTAATACCAGACATTGCGTCAACAATTGTGTTAAACGATAAAGACAATTGTTGTTGTGTATCAACCGATTCGTTAATTTGTGTGTCTACATGCTGAACCGAAGATTCCATGTTCGTGATGCTTAATTCAGTTTGCTGAATTAAAGACGAGACACTTTGGACTGCAGATTTTGTTTCCTCAGCTAACTTTCGAACCTCGTCAGCCACGACTGCGAAACCACGTCCGTGTTCACCAGCTCGTGCGGCTTCGATCGAAGCATTAAGCGCTAGTAAGTTCGTTTGGTCTGCAATCGATGTTACAAGTCCAACAATCTCGCTGATTTTTTGAGAAGAAATTCGTAACTTTGTCATCGTTCCTTCAAGAGTTGTCACGCTGTCCAAAATCGATTTCATTTGATTGCTTTGTTGATCCAATAATAATTTACCTGATTGCGATTTTTCTTCAGTAGAATTAACGAAGAATAACCCTTGTTTCGTAAAGCTCGCAATTTCGTCAGATTCAGCAGATAATTGTTGAATCGATGCATTGGTTTCTTCACTAATTGCACCTAATTCTTCAGCAGTTGTGCGAACGGTGGAAATTAAATTCTCCTTTGTATCAGCTGCTTCTTGGCGAATACGCTCATGTTGTGCATCGTAAGCTTCGATAACTAATTGTTGCTCGAAATTAAGTACTTTTGTGATCGCTTTAATTGCCAAAATGTTGTCAGTTGCAGACATATTTAATGAGAAAATAATATCAGTTAATCCAGAAACAAAGCTTTGGAATGAACCCATATACCACTTTGTTCCAAGACCAATTCGAACATGTACATGTGCAATGGTATGACGTTGGTTTATGTATGCTTGATTAATTTGTCCTTCAAACATTTCGTCTAAATGACGTTTTAAAGTTACTTTTAAGCGATCGACAGAACTGTTTTTTTGAATGATTTCATTTAAGCCTGAACCATATTCAAGGGCTTTGTAAAAATGAGTTACTAAATCCTCAAGATGAGGTTGAATATGTGGTTGAAGTTGTCGAATGACAGCCAAATCATTTTTGGTTAAGTCTATCATTTGAATCTGCTTCTCTAGTTCCTTATTATGAGATAGGTCAAGAATAACCTGCTCTTGCCAAGTTTGTGGATCTAACACAATTGATTTATTTGTAGCTTTTTTGCTTCTAAACATAGTCACCATGCACGTGTCCCTCTTCCTTTTACAATAACTAAAATAGTCCCTACGTACCTATATATCGACACGAATACTATTTTTTTGAGAATACATCGACAATAAAGATTAGATTTTATGAAAAGGAGACGCGAATGTGAAAAAATTTCTATCTATCGTAAATATCTTATTTTTACTCGTTTTAGGCGGACTCCTTTTTGTATGGATTGAAAGAGAAATCGAAAATAAGCGAATTCGAGAGGCAAGACCATTGCCTAGCGGTTTGCACCAAATAGTAGAAGACAAGAGTATGGAATTAGTCGAACAAGCGAATAAAATAGGAATTCCTATCCTCATTACAGATGGATTTAGATCCATAGAATCACAAAATGAAATATACGAACAGGGCAGAACAAGTAGTGGCGCAATTGTTTCCTATGCAAAAGGAGGCGAAAGTTATCATAATTACGGACTTGCGATCGATTTTGCCTTACTCAATCAAGACAAATCCATTTCTTATGATTTACAAAGAGACTCCAATGGAAATGGAGAAGCAGACTGGTTTGAAGTTGCCCAAATAGGAAAAGAACTTGGTTTTACATGGGGTGGCGACTGGCGTGGCTTTAAAGACTATCCTCACTTTGAATATACTCTTGGATTATCGATTCGTGAACTGCAAAATGGTTGGAGAATCGAAGATAAAATAGAAGAAAGTAAATGATAAGTAAAAGTGACTGTTTCGACAGTTGAGGGAATTGGAAACTCCTGGTCTTTCGTGCGTAGAAATCGACTTTGAGTGAAAGGTCAGCCTGAAAGAGCAAGATTATCACGCGAATGAGAAAGATTAACTCTTGAAAGAGAAAGGTCTTTCTGAGTTCCATGACACAAGTGTTGCTAGTAGCTCTAAAGGAAGCGAAGCGTAAAAGAACTAATCTGGGCTGCTATTGCAGCCTTTTTTGTGTGTGCCAGGCATGGCAACTATCTAAGTGGTGAAAGTCCACTGTGGGGGTACACATCGACCAACCACTAAGGAAGCGCAAGGTACTTATCGTGAGGTAAGGGCTGGAGGAAGCGTGGAATAAAATCTTGGCTCGACGAAC